>JALFXR010000240.1 GCA_022787405.1 Bacillota bacterium | reverse complement strand
CTCTATCATGCTTTATGATGAAGCGGGAAAGATACTGTTTACCGGTGACACCTTCTATCTGGGAGCGCTGTATGCACACTTTGCCTGCGACCAGTTCGGCCATTCGGATATCCATCAGTATCAGCAGACTATGGAAATGCTGAGCAAGAGAATTCCGGAAGACGTAAAGCTTTATTGCTCTCATAACGATTTTATTACATATGCAGGCAGGCTGAGAGAAGCGGCAGACCTGCTGAAGGCCGTTATCAGTGAGGAAAGCAAAGAGAGTGGAGAGGTAAACCTCGGACACCAGTACCTGGAAGAAGGACGCATGCTCAACGAACGGTTCGGTGACGGTTTCTCGGTAGTATATGCCGTAGATGGAAAGAAATAGAACCTGTTAAAGGAAGGTGAGAAACAATATGTGGAATGAAGAAATAAGAAAAAAACTGAGAAATGAAATTCTCCTTGAACTTGAAAAGGAAGTCTGGAGCCTTAATGATGACATGGCAGCTCATCCTGAACTAGGTTCCCATGAATTTGAATCTTCACGAAAAATAGTGGAACTGATTCGTGCACATGGCATTGAAGTGGAATATCCATATTGCGGCTTAGAAACCGCTTTTCGTGCCGTTATCAATCCGGGAGGAAAGAAAAAGGCGGCTTTCCTGGCAGAATATGATGCGCTGCCTGAAATCGGCCATGGATGCGGTCATTGTGCTTCCGGTATGGCCAGCGTTATGGCAGCTCTTGCCGTTCAGCAGGTGAGTGACAGTCTGGGGGATGTAGAAATTGATGTGATAGGTACACCGGACGAAGAACTGGGCGGAGGCAAAGTGCTGCTTCAGAAAGCCGGAGCCTTCGATAACTATGATTTTGCAGCAATGGTTCACATGAACGCTACCGATATAGCAGAGGTCAGATTTTCGGCTATTGACGGCATGCAGTTTATTTTCCATGGGACACCTGCCCATGCAGCCGCATGCCCGGAAAAAGGCAGAAATGCCCTCAATGCGACCCGCCTTCTCTTTGACAGCACTGATATGATGCGCCAGCATGTGATTAAGGATGCTATTATTTCAGGTTATATCGCAGAGGGCGGCAAGGCTTCCAATATAGTCCCTGATCTGGCTCAGGCAAATTTCGTAACCCGTGCGCCAAGACGAGATCAGCTCAATGATATTACTGCTTGGGTAAAAGACTGTGCCCGTGCCGCTGCAATGGCTACCAGGACTGAAGTGGAAATTCTCCCTGACGGCGTGGATTACGACGGCTTCCTGCCTGTTAAGTCTGAAATCAAGCTGCTGGAAGAATGCTTTGCGGCTATCGGCCGCCCGCTGCCTGAAGATGCAGGGGTTCTTAATGGTGGCTCCTCAGATATCGGCAACGTGACACCTTCCTGCGTAGCATTTCATCCTATGATGGGAATTGGCCAGGGACTGGTAGCACATACTCGGGAGTTTGCGGCAGCCATGACCTGTGATGTAACTCATAAGGCCATTACGGATTCAGCAGCACTTCTGCTGGAACTGACATGGAGACTCTTTACCGACGATGCGCTGCTGGAAAAGATAAAGAAAGACCACTTTGATGCGCTGAAGGCATAGGAGCAGATGTTGACTAAAGTTTAATTTTAATAATCAATCCTGCCTGAGCAAGTTGCCGGGCAGGATTGTTTATGTAGAGGGAAAGATGCAATATCATTATCTTAAAGAACCCCACCAAAACAGAGCAAAAAATGCGATTTGATGGGTGTTTTTTGTAGCTTTATTCCATTTATGGATTAAAATCCGACGAAAATCGGCTTGAAAGCGGAAAAATCCCCCCTCAAATCGTCATTTTTCTCTATTTTTAGTGGAAAAAAATCTCTGATTGTGCGGATGAAAAATTTTTTTAAGAAAAAATGTAAAGCTAGCTTGACATCGCCCGAAATAGTGTTATAATGTGTGTAAAGTTAACTTTACATCGTGCGGCGCTGTGAGAATTCAGATGCCGCCGAATGGCAATTTGCGAGGTATGAACGTGAAAAACAGGATTGAAGAGATAAGAACAGAGCGGGGAATCCGGCAGGAAGAACTGGCCAGGGCCATGGGAGTCTCGCGGCAGACCATCAGCTCTTTAGAAAACGGCAGGTACAACCCGTCTATAATGCTGGCCCATAACATAGCCGTATATTTCGGCATGACTATTGAGGAAGTCTTCATTTTTGAAGAGTAATACGAGGAGGAATAAACATGAGAGATTATAATAAAAGAATTTTCCTAAGCCTTTTCTGGCTGGTGCTGGGTGTTGTTTTGATAGTCCTGGAAATTATGGGCAAGATTGATGATTTCTGGTCCGGTATGGGAGCAGGTTTCATTGGGGTTGGTATTGTGCAGATTGTCAGATATGCCAGATATAAAAAGGATGATTGTTATAAGGAAAGAGTAGATACAGCAAGCAAGGATGAAAGAAATCGTTTTATTGCAAACAAGGCCTGGGCATGGGCGGGTTACTCCTTTGTCATGATATGCGGCGTCGGGGTAATAGTTCTCAGAATAGCAGGAAAGGAGATGCTTTCCGTGGCATGCGCGTGGGCAGTCTGCCTTATGCTTGTGCTTTACTGGGTGTGCTATCTTATTTTAAGCAGAAAATACTAAACAGTCGGTCATAACCGACTTACAAAGAAAGAAGGGGAAAGAAAATGGAAGTAAAAAATGTACAGAATGCACCGGCCCTTGAGATTAAAGGGCTTAGAAAAGAATATAGTGACTTTGTCCTTGAGGGCATGGATTTGACTATCAAAAGAGGGAAGATTATGGGACTGGTAGGTGAAAACGGAGCGGGCAAAACCACCGCTATGAAAGCCATGCTGGGAATAATCAAAGCTGATGGCGGTACGGTCCGCTTTTTCGGGAATGAACTTTCGGGAGGCTATTCGGGGAACAAGAATGATATTGGAGTAGTGCTGGGTGAAGTGAATTTCTATGAGACCATGACTCCGGAGCAGGTGGGAAAGGTCTGCGGAGGCATATACAAAAACTGGGACGAGAAGAGGTTTAAGGATAGCCTTGGCCGAATGAACGTGGCTATGAATAAGAAAATTAAAGACTTTTCCAAAGGAATGAGAATCAAGCTTGCGCTTGCAACTGCCCTCAGCCACCAGGCGAAGATCCTCATTCTGGATGAGCCCACCAGCGGACTGGACCCTGTTGCCAGAGAAGAGATTCTGGACGAATTCAAGGCTTTCACAGCAAATGGTGAAGGAGCCATTCTATTGTCATCTCACATTACCAGCGATCTGGAAAAAATAGCAGATGACATAACCTTTATTCACAAAGGAAAAGTGATTTTTACAAAGAGCCGCCAGGAACTGGCCGTTATAGGAAATATAGACGATATTATGACAGAGTATGTAAGGGGGCATAAATAATGAAGGGTCTGATTTTAAAAGATTTATACGCCATGGGAAGTTTTTACCGCAATACACTTTTTTCTATGATTATAGTATGCGCGTGTTTTGGTTTTTCTTTGGGGGCAGAGGGAGTTGCGGCAGCAACGGCAATAATGTGTGCCACCATGATTGTTTCAACCTTTACTCTTGATGAAAGGTGCGGATGGCCCGGATTTGCCGCAGCTTTGCCCGTATCCAGGAAAGAAAGCGTCCTGGCAAAATATGGGGTGCATGTGATCTACTGCTTTGCAGGAACATTTCTTGGGTTTGCAATTTCAATCATTGTCAATATGTTTGCAGAGGAGAAACTCAGTCTGGCGGAACTGGGTATATGTGCAGTTGTTTCTTTTGCAATTGCCATGTTGTTCGGGTTTGTAATAATTCCGATTATGTTCAGATTCGGAGCAGAAAAAGCTCGTTTCATCATGATGGCAGTCATTGCGCTGCCGACTATAGCAGTTTATCTGCTGGCAGACAAGGTCAACCTGGAAGGCATGGAACTGACGGATATGGAAATAAAGCTGATGTATGCGGATGCTGTTCTCGGATTCCTTCTCATTGGATTGGCATCCTGTGCCATCAGTATAAAAATATACAGCAAAAAAGAATTTTAGCGCGGAGACACCGCACTAAATTGCTTTATACGAGGAAGGGTCCCCTCCTTTGAACTCTACTGTAAAGCCTCTTCCTGTGGCAGGTATCCATTGCCAGAAGTTCTCACGTTCACCCGGGAACCAGTGCTCCATTGCCGCAGCTATAGTGCCGCCGTGGCATACCATGATGGAAACAGCATCTTTGCCGCTATGACGGTGGGAAAGCTCCTTGAGCCTGTGATAGCCGCAGAGCTCTTTGAGACCTGTCTGAATCCTGTCGTAGAATGTCAGCACAGAATCTCCACCTCCCGGATAATGAAAACTTCCCTCTGTGTTATTTATCCACTCTTCGTATTCAGGCTCCTTCTGGAGTTCTTCAAAAGTTTTGCATTCCCAGTTTCCGAAGTTCATCTCCCTAAGGAGCGGAATTGCTTTAAATGGCACGTCACCATATATGGCCTTAAGGGTCTGGTCGGCACGCAGCATGCCTGATGTATAACAGTCTGCATCGCCGAGAGCCGGATAGATGCCTTGTGCCATAAATTCCTTTAAGGCCTCGTAGCCCTCATCGATAAGGGGCAGATCTGCACTTCCGTAGTACCATTTCTTTACTATTCCTTCTGTAATACCATGTCTTATAAAATGTATATATGAACCCATTTAGTATTCTCCCTGACTTTTAATTTCCTGCCCCAGACCGCAAAAAACACGAATTACTCTATCGGCACGCCTGCTCAGATAGAGCATAGTCCGTCCTGTCATCTCGCGCCACCAGCGCTCATTCTGATCCATAGGGACGATTCCCTGAGAAATGTCCGTGACGATAATTATTTTATCCTCCAGAGCGTCTCCATATTCATCCAGGAGCTCTTTTGCTTCAAGCCCTTCTTTAACGCAGGCCATGACGAAATTTTCGAGATTGTTTATGACCTTAAAGGAAAGGTCAAGGCAGGATCTTTCTTCACATGAGTACACGTCCTTTTCAGAAAGGCTGAATTTTTCCAATGCATATTCAAGCTTTCCCTGATATGCGCCTCCAAAAATTAAAATCATAAATCCTCCTCTAGCAAAATACAAGCATAGCTATGCCGCAGAACTCTCCCCATACTATTCCGTATCCGGCGATATCCCCGCTCATGCCGCCAAGCTGCTTCTTGGCATAAGTGACGGAAATCAGAGTTCCCAGAACAACAGCACCGTAAACGAGAGCTGTAGCTGCATAGTATGAACTTGCCCAGAAGGCCAGAGCCGTGTAGATGACCAGCTGTACCACAAGAAGAATAACACCTTGTTTTTTTGTTGATTTTGTCGCAGCGTCGATTTCCTGATTTGCTTCATCCAGCTCTACATACTGACTGGTGCCTAAAGGTCTGCTGAGAAGTACTTCAAGTCCGGAAACAGATCTGCTAAGCACAGTGATTATCACCAGATTTATGAAATCCATGCCAAGACTCGCGGCCGTGGAAATAAAAGCGAAGTACGCCAGAATCATGAATATTGCACTGATTACCGAGAAAGCCCCGGTATGAGTATCTTTGAGAATGCGCTGTCTGTCTTCCAGCGGTTTTCTGGACATGATAGCATCACTGCAGTCCATGAACCCGTCCATATGCATGAAGCCGCAGAGCGCAAAGGGAAGGAAGGCAAGTATGAATGAGACTACCAGAAAAGGAAATCCCAGGTACACAAGGCCTACATATATTGCCGCCCAGATGAGGCCAATTATGAGCCCTATGGAAGGCAGAAATCCCAGCATAAGGCTTTTGCAGCCGCTGTCCCAGCGCTTTACCGGGCAGGGCAGGGAGCAGAAATTGCCCCAGGTCATAAAAAAACCGGTTAAATATTTCACTTCAGATTACTCCTTTAATTTGCTATTTATATAAGTACTTGAATCCGTAGGCAACTTCTATGACCTGGTCACACACTGCGGCCAGAGTTCTGTCAATAAGTGCCAGTGATTTGCGATAGTTTTCTGTATATGCATCGAAAACCCTTGCATCCGAATAAATGTAGTCAGAAACGAAAACAGTATTTCCGGTTCTTGATGCGAATGCAGAAAGTTCGGCGGCCAGCCTTTCGCCTGCTGTTTCGTCTACGGTACCGTCCGGCAGAAACATTTCATTGGAAAGGAGAGCAGTCACACTGTCAAGCAGGAAAACGCCTTGGGCGGAGACTTTTTCACCGGACGAAGTTGTGCCGTCAAGGGCGTAACAGATGTTTCGACCCTGTTCAATTGTTTCGAAGCCCCAGCCGTCCCTTTCTGAAAGGTGTCTTTTTATGCGGGCTCTGTCCTCATCATCTGCAGGTATCATAGTCGCCAGATAGTAAAGGGGCAGGGACTTTTCCCGGGACATATCACGTGCCAGCTCCTGGGCGTGATATGATTTCCCGTTTTTACAGCCGCCGCTGATAAAGATATTCATTAAAAGAAGTTTCCTTTCTTGCCTTCCTCAAGATAGTCAGCATCTATAGCGCCTTCTGCGAAGGTTGCCATTCCGTTCATTGCAGCGCATGCTGCCTCGATTATTTTAAAGCTGATCGGACAGCCGCTTCCTTCGCCAAGTCTCATGCCCAGGTTGAAGTAAGGTTTGATGCCCAGTGCGTCCATGGCGATAACATAACCCTTCTCTTTGGAAAGATGTGAGCCGAACATAAAGTTGACAGCTTTAGGAGCAAGACGGTATGCACACAGTGCAGCAACGGCAGAAATGTATCCGTCTATTACAACAGGGATTCTGTAGTATGCGGCACCAAGGAATGCTCCGGTCATTGCGCAGATATCGAATCCGCCCACTCTGGCCAGAATGCCCAGGACATCCGACGGATACAGCCCTCTGATAGCATCATCAACAATGCGTATTTTTTTTGCAAAGCCCTCATCGTTGAGTCCGCCGCCGCGTCCTACCACTTCTTCTCCGGCCTTACCGCAGAGGGCCGCCAGAACACAGGCGCTGGTTGTTGTATTTCCTATGCCCATTTCACCTACGCCGAAGATGTCGTAGTCGCAGTCCTTGATGGCTTTGGCTGCTTCAATGCCGATCATAACTGCACGGAGAGCCTCATCCTCGGTCATGGCAGGTTCCTTGGCGAGATTGCGGGTTCCGTCTGCAATTCTGCGATTTGCGATTTTAGAAGTAAGCCGGCCTTCTTCTGTCATCTCATCGGTGTAAAGGGAGGACGGAATTGCCATTTTCACCCCGGTGTCGACTACAAGCAGATCGATATCGAAATATTTGGCCATGGAACTTACACCGGTAAGACGGCGCGTGAAGTTGATTGTCTGTGAAAGGGTTACCGACTGTGGTGCGGAGGCAACTCCCTCTTCAACCACGCCGTTATCTGCGCTCATTATAACGATAGCCTGTTTGGTCATGGAATTCTTTGTTTTTCCGGTAATGCCGGCAAGCTGTATGGAAATATCCTCAAGAGTTCCCAGAGCACCTGTCGGCTTAGCAAGAACCTCCTGACGTGCCTTGGCCTCTTTGACCGCCGCCTCATCGAGTCCGCCGTTCTTGTCTATCAAATCTATAATTCCTTTTAGTTTTTCATCCATCTGATTTTTCCTCCTGAAAAAAATCACTTATACATTTTATCATATTTTTACACTCAAATCATCTCCGTGTTGCAAAAAAACATATTTTTTGGTAAAATAAATCTGTGGCTTAGTATTAATGAGAAAAGGAAGAAATGAAATGAGCAAAAAAATGAAGAGCAATATTCTGCTGCTGCTTACAGCCTTTATCTGGGGCTCTGCGTTTGTAGCCCAGAAGAGTGGAATGGACTACATTGAGCCGTTCACCTACAACGGAATCCGTACTTTTATCGGAGGCCTTGTCCTGATTCCGGTGATAATCTTTTTTGCAAAAAGAAACAACAAACAAAGTGAAGAAGAAGTAAAAGTATTTGATTTTGAGAGAGACAGAACCGCCATTATCGGAGGCGTATGCTGCGGTATTGCTTTATTTGTAGCTTCCAGCCTGCAGCAGTTCGGTGTAAGCTATACTACAGCAGGAAAGGCTGGCTTTATTACCACTCTGTATGTGGTATTCGTACCAATCATCAGTTTGCTTTTAAGAAAAAAAGTCAGACCGATTATGTGGATATGTGTTGCATTAGGCGCAGTGGGACTTTATCTGCTCTGCATGACTGATGCTTCCTTCAGTCTGCAGTTCGGCGATATGCTGGTTCTGCTCTGTGCGGTAGCATTTGCTGTACATATTATGGTCATAGACCACTTTTCACCAAAGGCCGATGGCGTCAAAATTTCGTGCGTGCAGTTCCTTGTTTCCGGAGCTTTGGGGATCATATGCATGTTTATATTCGAGACTCCGGATATTGGAAACATCCTTGCCTGCTGGCTGCCAATTCTTTATGCAGGCGTATTATCCTGCGGCGTGGCATATACACTGCAGGTTGTCGCTCAGGCAGATGCTGACCCGACAGCTGCATCACTGATTCTTTGTCTGGAATCAGTCTTTGCGGTAATATCAGGAGCGGTTCTGCTTCATGAAAGTATGACACCGAGAGAACTGATGGGCTGTGTGGTAATCTTTGCTGCTGTGATTATTTCCAACCTTCCGGAGAAAAAAGCAAAGCTTGCCGATAAATAATTAAAGAGGAGAATAACAGATGATAACAAGAGATGAAGCATATGAACTGCTCAAAAAATACAACAAGGACGATTTTCACCTTCACCACGGCAGGATGGTGGAAGGTACTATGAGATATTTTGCCGAGAAGCTGGGATATGCTGATGAGGCGGACTTCTGGGGCATTGTAGGTCTTCTCCACGATATCGATTTCGAGATGTGGCCGGAAGAGCACTGCAAGAAGGCTCCTGAGCTCCTTCGTGAAGCAGGTGTGGGAGAAGATATGATCCACGCCATCGTATCCCACGGTTACGGACTTTGCGTAGACGTAAAACCTGAACATCAGATGGAAAAGGTACTCTTTGCCTGTGATGAGCTTACCGGATTAATCGGTGCAGCTGTCCTCATGAGACCTTCCAAGAGTGTACAGGACATGGAACTTAAATCACTCAAGAAAAAATTCAAGGATAAGAGATTTGCAGCAGGCTGTGACAGAGAGGTAATAATCCAAGGTGCAGAGATGCTGGGCTGGGACCTTGATGAACTTCTCAATGAAACTCTGGAGGCAATGAAGACCTGTGAAGAGCCTCAATAGGACTTCACCACGGTACTGTGACAGAATTTTTTAAAAAAATTAATTCAAAAACTTGAAAAGTCTATCTTTCAATGGTATAAATGTAAGGTAGACTTTTTATTATTTTTAATGTTTTATAAAGGAAAGGAATTTGCAGGAACATGGACAAGTTTTTCAAAATCTCACAGCATGGTTCCACAGTAAGGACTGAAATAATCGCAGGTCTTACTACTTTCTTCGCAATGGCCTACATCGTATTCGTTAACCCTAATCAGGTTACCGGATTCACAGAAGGTCTTGGCGAAATCTGGAACGCAGTTTATGTAGCTTCAATTCTGGCAGCTACAATCGGTACTTTACTTATGGCTTTATATGCCAGAAAGCCTTTTGCGCAGGCTTGCGGAATGGGTCTTAACTCTTTCTTCTTCGTAAGCTTCATCCTTCCGCAGGTTATTACAGGCGGAGACTGTGTGCAGGGTTATCAGGCAGGTCTTGTAATCATCCTGATTTCAGGTATTATCTTCATGGTATTATCACTCACAGGTGCAAGACAGTATATCGCCAAGGCTATGCCTGAGTGCCTCAAGAAGGCTATTCCGGCAGGTATCGGTTTATTCATTGCTTTCATTGGATTCCAGAACGTGGGAATTATTCAGGACAACCCTTATACATTGACTCAGTTTGTGGACATTCACGGAGCTATTAACGGGGATGCAGGACTCATCTCAGTTGCGCCTGCTCTGCTTGCTCTTCTGGGATTCGCATTAATCGTAATCCTTCAGAAGCTGAATGTTAAAGGTAATGTTCTTATTGGAATCATTGTAACTACTGTTCTTTATTATATTTTCACAGGCACAGCTCCTTCATTTGACGTGACTCAGATCGGTCAGTCATTTAAAGACTTTGCTGCCGTTGGTGTTTCAGGAGTATTCAAGGCTTCATCATGGGCTCATGCTTTCAGCCCTGAGTTTGTAGGCGGAGTATTCAGTGCAATCATGTACATCATCACATTCTGCCTCGTTGATATGTTCGATACTATCGGAACCTTATACGGAACAGCTGCACAGGCTGACATGCTTGACGAAAACGGAGACCCTGAGGATCTTGACAAGTGCATGGCTTGTGACTCCGTTGCTACAGTTGCAGGTGCAGTTCTTGGTACTTCAACATGTACTACCTTCGTTGAATCAGCTTCAGGTATCGCAGCAGGCGGCAGAACAGGCTTAACCAGCCTTGTGGTTTCAATCTGCTTCTTCATCTGCTTATTCTTAAGCCCTCTGGCAAGCATTGTTCCTGGATGTGCTACAGCTCCTGCGCTTATTTACGTAGGCGTTCTGATGCTTGGAAACTTCAAGCAGGTTGATATGAGTGATATGAGATTTGCAGCTCCTGCATTCCTCACCCTCATTATGATGCCTCTTACCTACTCCATAGCAAACGGTATCGGTATCGGTTCAATCGCTTACACAGTAATCACTCTGTGCACAGGCAAGTTTGAAAAGAAGGACATCATGGTAGCAGTTATCGGACTGTTATTCTGCCTGAAGTTTATCTTCATCACTATGTAATAGAAATAACAGAATAAGACGCAATCATTAAAAGTGCTTTTTATGACCCTTCGGGACCGCTGCATTTTCGCCGGCTCCGGAGGGCCTTTTTTGTTGTCCGCAAGCACGTTTTTGTGATATACTTTGCTCAACGAAATAGAATTACAGGAATGTTAATATGCGTTGCTTGCGGCAACGGGCAGGTTTTCATACAATAGTGATAACGAACTGAAAGAAAGGGGTTATCTATAATGTTAAATGAAAACATAAAAGCAATCAGAAAATCAAAAGGGATTTCACAGGAAGAACTTGCCATCAAATTGAATGTGGTCAGGCAGACAATCTCCAAATGGGAACAGGGATTGTCAGTTCCCGATTCTGATATGTTAATATCCATATCGGAAGCCCTTGATACACCGGTAAGCACTTTGCTCGGAGAAACTGTTACCGAGCCGGAAGCTGATGACTTAAAAGCTATTTCCGAAAAACTGGAGGTTATAAACTTGCAGCTTGCACAGAGGAAGACAGCACGACGAAAAATGCTCCACTGGCTATTTATCACATTGTGTGCGGTCATAGTAATTATTTTTGCGGTCTTAATGGTATTAAACAGTCCTTATTTGGGCTGGGATTACAGTGACCCTGAAACCGCCGTTGTGGGAGTAGCTTTTCATGCGTTTGAGTGGCTGTTTGTCAGACTAGCTCCAATTAT
>JALFXR010000073.1 GCA_022787405.1 Bacillota bacterium | reverse complement strand
TTTTGGCCTGAGGGCTGCATTGCCGCCGTTTGATGCGGTAAAGTCTTCGCTGTTATCTACCTTCACATCGGAAGGGTCGATTTTTTCCTTCTCCTCGTCAGTCAGCTGGGAAAGCTCTTCCGCCTGCTTTTCTGCTTCTTTCTTCGCTTCACTTCCATCTGCAATGCTGTCTTCCCCCTCATCTGTGATGTTTTCAACAACCTCACTTTTTTCTGTATCTGAATCTGTGTCTGAATCTGTGTCTGAAGACGAATCCTCTTGCTGGCCTGCTACAATGTTTCCCTGTCCGTCAGGCAGCTTGGCATCTTTTCCCTCTATGGAAAGACCGGCTACGGCAGATACGCAGATAAAAATTACAAGTACCGTTAGTATGTATTTTCTGTGCCTCTTTCCCTTTAGATTGGCGGTCAGTTCTTTCTTTTCCTTTTCATTCATTCTGTCCTTTGCATCCTTTCGCTGCCTGCATTGGTTTTACGCCAAAGCCTGCCGGAGTTTCTGGCTGCCGGCAGGCTGGTTGAATTTAGTTTTCAGTTTATTTAGCGTGAGCTTTATTTCGTCCACATTCTCACAGCGCACTTGCACTGTTTCAGTGCGGTCTGCGTGATAAGCTTTCCATCCTTGTCATAAACCTGGATTCTGGCTTTGTAGTAGTACCTGATTCCCTTCTTACCTGCAGTATTGGTAAAGGACTTTGTTGTCTTGGTGATCTTTGCCTGATACTTGGAGGCTTTCTTCGTTGAACGGTAGTACTTGTACTTCACAGTATAGCCCATATCTTTGATTTCTTTTATGGCTGCTGCTGTGCTCTTATCCACGGTCAGAGTAACCTTGATGTTCTTCTTGGAAGTCTTTGACGATCTTGCCTTCAGGCTCATGTCAGAAACAAGTTCCTTGATTTTTACGATATTGGCTTCTTCATCATTTACTTCCAGTCCCAGTTCCTCAGCGTCTACCAGTGCAAAGGCTGAGAAGTGCGGTGTTTCAAAGATGTAATAATCCTTACCGTCGATTTTTACGGTCTTTCCTGCCATCTGCTCAATCTTGCCGTCTTCAGCGATGTAGATTGCAGCAACCTTCTTGTTCTGAAGCTTCGTCGGGATTTCAACGGTTACTGTAGCCTTGCCCTTATTGAAGTTTGAGATGATCTTATCTCCGGACTTGATTACCAGGCGGATAACATACCCGTTTGTTCCTGCTGCTTTCTGCTGGGCTTCGGTAGGTTTTAAAACTTTTACTACTTCCAGTGTAATCGTTGCACCCTTGGCTTCTGAAACAACAGTTGTTAAAGCTTCGCGGTCAAGGCTTACCTGTCCGTTTTCGGTCTTTACGGTAAGCGCTGCATCTGTGTCTGATACTACGGACTTCACAGTCGCTGTGTCAAGCTGAATCTTTACTGTTTCTACACCCTTAGTGTCGGATGCAGCTACGTTAAGCACGATTTCTGCAGACTTGTTTTCCTTCGCCTGTTTGATGGCTTCGGCAGCGTTTTCGCTCTTGACGGTAGCCGTAGCGGTTGTGCCGGAAACGGTTATTTCGGTTGGAGTGGTGGTTATTGCCACGCCAGAGGTATCCTTAACCGTGATGACTTCTTCCTCATCAGAAGGTATCATGGCACCTGCAAGAGGATCCTCCTTGTAATCTGAAGTGTAGTACAGAAGGATTTTATCACCTGCCTTCAGATAATATGACCCCATGTACACATCAGGTAATTCTCCGTTCACGGTATAAAGCCAGCCGCTGTTTGGAGTATCGGTATCTGTCAGAGTTACGCCATCAGGATCTGTAATCGATGCGACGTAATCCCCCATGCCGCTGAAACTGTATCCCGAACTTGTGAGAGCTGTGCGTACAGCATCCCACGCGGTTGCCGTATCCGGATTCAAGCCATCAACTCTGTAACTGCCGATGTTTTTAAACCCTTTGCTTCCTTTTCCATCAACGGAAACGGTTACCGACATCGTTGTTGGCTGTGGATCAGGATCATCAGTTCCTGTTTTGCCTGCTAGAGTAATTGTAACTGCAATCGGTCTCTTATAGAACTGTTCGAAATCCTTATATCTCGGATCTGTGCCGAATTTTGTCCAGTACTTTCCCAGACTGCTGTGAGTCAAAACGCTGTCCAGCATAACTTCTGTGTTATATTCCGGCTGTTCAAACTGCAGAGTTTCGCAGGCCACCACTGACGGTTTGCTGGAACGAAGCTGACGCCACGGCTGGGAATACATCGGATCATAACCAGGAAGATCGTCCACCTCCGCTCCTCCGAAAGTAAGGTTTATTGCTCCTCTCACATACTCTATTTCACCGTTGTTATCAAGTATTTCTTCGAACGGATTCATCTCAGATGTTACATAATCCTTAGATGTGTTTTCACCTTTGATACCGTTCCAGAAAACTTCCTCTGTGCAGATTTTGTTCATCCATCCAGCTGCTGCATCTAGTTCTGACTGTTCAAGAGGTTTGATTGTCATTTTGAAAGTCTTTTCTCCCAGAAGCGCATTGTTTCTGCGGTCGAGAATCTGAATTGTATACTCTACTTCAGCTGGATCTTCTCCGGGCAGCGGACGATATACATAGGCGTGATACCCGTTGAATTCGAGAAGATCTGTATTGCCGCTTGTCATGACAACTTTCTGGTAATAGCGATCCGTCAAGATGCCGTTATCTTCCAGTACTGCAGGTCTCGGCATCTGAAGATCATCTTTTACATTGGACATTTCTACAGTCTGTGTCTTGTTGACAAAATCTCTTATCAGCTCAGGGTATTTCTCCAGCGCTGTGTTAATTCCCGCAGACTGGTCTTCGGTGTTTGCAGGAACAGTAATGTCGAAGAGTTTAAAGCTTTCAGCTAACTCTATCTTGCCATTCATAGTAGTTGTCTGCTCGATTGTATAATCATCCCAGAATTCAAATGTTGCTATACCCTTTAAGGTAAAGTTGTTTGCTTCCTCACCCTTGGCAGGCCTTACAAGAGTAGCTGCATAGGTGCCGTCGCCGTTGTCACTGACGTAGAGCGCATCCATATCTGTAGCCGTCCACTTTATATTTGCATAAGTTATTTTGCTGTTTGTGAGGTTATATGGAAGGGTCAGTTCTCCGGTTACATCACCCTCAACTACCGTACGATTCCACCCGTCAGAAAATTCGTCTTTTGAAGTATTGGTATTGCTTCCTTTAATGCTGTCCCATGTAATCTTGTTCATGGCTTCATCCAGAAGATTCTGAACATATTCTGCATCCCATCCTATATGGACACGAACACTCACCTCTGTTGCAGCTTCATTGAATGTCAGTCTGAACTTAACATCGTTATACAAAGCATATTTGGTTCCGTATCCATATTCACTTCCTGTAAAATAGGTGATGGACCCGTCATCGTCAATATATGTCTTATTGTCATTTGGCATAGCCTTCGTTCCTGCGCTTACAAATTCAACTGTAATTCCGGAGCCATCTATTGCCTGTGTCTTGTAGCCTCTTTTTGACAGCCACTGTTCCATAACCTCTCTCATGTTCGTATGGTTGTACATCTGAAGAGGCTGAATGAAATTGCTTGTCTGCTCAGCTTTTGCCTTTATCTCTTCAAGGAGCTGCTGATCCTGACTGCTGTCCGAATAAACAATACACTTAAATTCTTTTGTTTTTGAAATGTTTCCCTTTGTTACCGACGCTGTAAGAGTAATCGCAGCAGTTTCACTTGCCGGAAGGGTAACAATACCTGTCGACGTATTAATTACATATTCATTGCTGCTGCTCCAGGAAATGCTGCTTCCCTTTTCTCCCTGATTCGGAAACGCAATAGTAATTTCATCTCTAAATTCGTAAATTCCTTCGGAATTTTCCTGCAGGGTTCCATCGTCAGACTGGTCTATTCCCATGATTTCATAAGTCTCATCAATGGTTTTCCCCATTAGCGCAAGCTGATATTGCAGATACTTATCATAACCAGCCATCAGTTTTGCTTCTTTTTCGTCCTCAGTTAACCCTCCTATGGTTTCCCATTCCTTTGCAAACATACCATCACGTGCAAGATCGTCTCGTACCTGCTTCTTGGAAGCCTCGATCGAAGCAGCTTTTCCTGCATCTTTAAGTACGATTGCGTTCATGTCAGAAATAACATCCTGGTCAAATTGTGGTACTGACGGCTCCGGTCCTCCCTGCCATTTAAGAACAGGGTATCCGCTGTTGATGCTGTCAGCAGCATCATCCTGATTAAAGGCGTCTCCCAGGGTATATGCGAATAACCCCTCTTTCATTTCGCCGGAGGTCTTCTGACTGACGTCTATCGCAGAAGAAGCGCTGTTAGAAGCGACTGCATTGGCAGTGATTCCTTCCAGATAATATACATTTGTGATAGCACCGCTGTTGATTCCTGCCACTGCACCGATGCCTGCCTCAGGTCCGGTTACAGATCCAATAGTGTAGGAATTCTTTATTGTTCCTGCAGCGTATACAGTACCGGCAATGCCACCAATGGCTTTGTTGCTTGTTTTGCTTGCGTCTGCCTGAACTTCTCCGGTAAAGTAACAGTTCTCGATGGTGCCATAGGTATAACCTGCTATGCCGCCTGTCTTTAGTTCAGAACTATAGTCTGTGCAGGTATTTTTGACTGTTGCTGTACTTATGCAACCAGTTATTTTGTTTCCAGCAGTTGCTCGCCCTGCTATTCCCCCTGTGCCGGAATTCTCGGAATTTATTATGCTTCCCTTGAAAACGCAGTTTTCTATGGTTCCTTTGCTGGTATTGGCAATACCGCCTATAACGCCTGAGCCTGATATCTCTCCTGCTGCTGTTAGGTTCTTTATCGTACCACCTGGTGCCAGGCAGTTCACCAGACCGGAGG
>JALFXR010000211.1 GCA_022787405.1 Bacillota bacterium | reverse complement strand
GTACAAGAGGTACTCTTAATCCGGTGACTATAGCGGGGAGGATACACCTGTTCCCATCTCGAACACAGTAGTTAAGCTCCTTAGCGCCGATGATACTTGGTGGGAAGCTGCCTGGGAAAGTAGGACGTTGCCGGTTTTTTATTACCTTGATTTATATGATCGAGATAAAAAACTAAGCACGCACAAGCAACTTTGTGCGGTTTTTTTTATTACAAAAAAAGCACCATATCGGTGCTTTTTCTTTTTGCTGAAACGCGGCAACATCTCTACTTTGTGAAACCAAGGTATACAAGGTACAGGAAAGGGTTACAAAGTCAGGCCGCTATTATGTTGATGAAGGCGAAGACCAGAATGGTTTTAAGGTACCTCTTCCAAAGACAACATATAAATATACATATGTTTGTGATGCATCGGATGGAGGAGACGGGCAGTATCCCGCAAGCTGCACAAACGAATACGGCCTTGCTGTAATAGGAACTGTTTCCACTGGAGTAAAACCGGAATATGAGGCACTTGACCCTGTTAACGAAACCGGGACAGGTCTTCGTGAGGCTATTCTTCCAGGTCTTATCGCATGTCAGTGCAAGACAGCCAGAGGCGCAGTAGAGAAGCTGGGAGAACTGATTGACAAATACGGCTCAGAAGAATGGAATACACTTTTCTTTGCTGATCAGAAGGAAGCCTGGATATTCGAAATCTACGGGGGACATACATATGCAGCAATGAAGATGCCTACAGATAATGAAAAGAGCATGTACTATGCATGCAAGAGAATCTGCGGTATCGCTGAGATGGATAGAGCTTTCCTGTCACAGGGCGTAAAAGATTTCAACCTTCTGCAGGAAAATATTATGCTTAAGAATATGCAGAATGAGGTTTCTAAGATTGCAAAGCAGTACAAGACAAGCAAGAAGGCCGGCAGAGAATACGTTACAGCTCTGGCAAATAAGGTTGCAAAGGAACAGTATGAAAACACTGAAAACCTCTATAACAATCTCCTGCTGACTGCAATTGACAATGTGAACGACAGAGCAAACAATGCAAGAGAGCACACATTTGTTGCAGATACCAAGCTTACCCAGGCCGCAAAATACTATGGATATACTGTTACAAAGACTACTGCCAAGTCCGGAGACAGAGTATATACTTTGAAGAGTGCAGATAAGACATACAAGCTGACTAAGGGCAAGACAGCTTATACCGTAACAGAAAATGGTGTAAAGAAGACTGCTGAGCTGTCAAAGGCACCGTATGTTTACGGCGGATACATCTATGTACCTATGGATTTTTTGCAGGGATTATAATAGATGTGTAATGTATACGATTTTTGGGCACAAATATTTATGTAGCTAAAAAGAAAGATAAAGGCTTCTGCCGGGCTGCTATTAAAGCGGCTGCGGGCAGAAGCCCTGCTTTTTTGAGTATACGTTTAACCGAAGACTCTACGGTACATCTCCTCGTAAGCGTCTTCCACACCTCCCATATCACGGCGGAATCTGTCTTTGTCCAGTTTTTCATTTGTTTCAAGATCCCAGAAGCGACAGGTGTCAGGTGATATTTCGTCAGCCAGGACGATTGTTCCGTCAGGAAGTCTGCCGAATTCCATCTTAAAGTCTACCAATTTGACTTTTTTTGTTTTAAAGAATTCCTTAAGAATGTCATTGATGCGGAAGGCCATGGACTTGATAAGCTGGATTTCTGACTTGTCGGCAAGGCCCAGAGCGACTGCATGATAGGCGTTGAGAAGAGGATCGTGGAGGTCATCATTTTTGTATGAAAACTCAATGGTTGGCTCATCGAAAACTATGCCTTCTTCAACGCCGTAACGTTGGGCAAAGTGTCCGGCACTTATATTGCGGACGATTACCTCCAGCGGTACTATGGTGACCTTCTTGACTGCTGTTTCTCTGTCACTTAGCTCTTCAACGAAATGAGTAGGTATGCCCTCTTTTTCCAGAAGCTGCATCAGGTAGTTTGACATGCGGTTGTTTATGGTACCTTTGCCCATGATAGTACCTTTTTTAAGGCCGTCGAGAGCTGTCGCGTCATCTTTGTAGGATACGATTACGATACCCTCAGTGTCAGTGTCAAAAACTTTTTTTGCTTTTCCTTCGTATAATTGAGCTGTCTTTTTCATTTGTTTCCTCCATTTATATATGTAATTTCTGTTCAAATCTGTCTTTTGTTGTGTTTACGGGAACAGCAGTCGGATAATCACCACTGAAACATGCATGGCAGTAACCTGTTCCCATTGCCAGCTGAGAGAGCGCCTCCAGAGGCAGATATCCAAGGCTGTCGGCACCAATAATAGAAGCAATTTCATCTATCGTATGATGACAAGCTATGAGATTTTCACGGGAGTCAATATCTGTTCCATAATAACATGGATTCAGGAAAGGCGGCGCGGAACTGCGGACATGGACTTCGGATGCACCCGCATCTCGCAGAAGCTTAACAATCCGGCCGCAGGTGTTGCCGCGGACTATGGAGTCGTCAATCATAACCACACGTTTTCCCTTGACTGTATCTTTTATGGTATTGAGCTTTATCTTAACCTGATCGGCTCTGAGACTCTGGCCTGGAGAGATGAAAGTCCTCCCTATGTATTTGTTTTTGATGAAGCCTATGCCGTAAGGAATTCCGGATTCCTCAGCAAAACCTAATGCGGCGTCTAAGCCGGAGTCAGGAACGCCGATGACAACATCGGCATTCGCAGGACAAGTCTGTGCAAGGATTTTTCCCGCTTTGCGGCGGCTGACATGAACCGAGTAACCGTCGATGACGGAATCGGGTCTGGCAAAATATATATATTCAAAGATGCACATAGAATGAGGCGATTTGCCGCAGTGTTCTGTAAAGGATTTCATGCCGTCCTTGTTAAAAACGATGATTTCTCCGGGAGCGACATCACGAATGAATTCAGCTCCGACGGCTTCCAGTGCACAGCTCTCAGAAGCTACAACGTAGGCGCCCTCTGAGGTCCTGCCGAAACAGAGTGGCCTGAAGCCCATTGGATCTCTGGCTGCTATAAGCTTGGTGGAGGACATGAGCACAAGTGAGTAAGCTCCCTCAAGTTTGTCCATAGCACGGCTTACGGCCTCCTCAATAGAAGGAGAAGTCAGTCGCTGCCCTGTAATGATATATGCTATGGTTTCCGTATCGCTGGTCGTATGAAAAATCGCACCGGACATTTCCAACCCGTAGCGCAGATCGTATGCATTGCTCAGATTGCCGTTGTGAGCCAGGGCCATTTTGCCTCTTGAGTGATTAACTTCTATAGGCTGACAGTTTCTACGGCTGTTGCCGCCGGTGGTACCGTAGCGCACATGACCTACGGCAATATGCCCTGAAGGGTAGTGAGCCATTACATCTTTTGTAAAGGCTTCACTGACTAAGCCCAGATCTTTATGAGAATAGAATACTCCGTCATCGTTGACCACTATGCCGCAGCTTTCCTGACCTCGGTGCTGCAGCGCATATAAGCCGTAGTATACTGATGAGGCAAGGTCGGCAGGTTCCGGTGAATATATTCCGAACACACCGCATTCTTCGTGTAGATTACTCATGGATAGCCACCTCCTTTGAAGCGGCGATGAAACCGGTAAACAGAGGGTGAGGCCTGTTAGGACGGCTCTTGAATTCCGGATGGAACTGGACTCCTACGAACCACGGATGATCTTTTATTTCCACTATCTCAGGCAGCAGTCCGTCAGGCGAAAGACCCGTCACAGAAAGCCCTTCTGCTTCAAGCTGTGGACGGAAGCTGCTGTTCATTTCGAATCTGTGACGATGGCGTTCTTCAATTTCTTCAGCACTGTACAGGCTGCGCGCCCGGCTTCCCTCTGACAGTACACAAGGATATTTACCCAGTCTCATAGTTCCGCCTTTAGCGGTAATCGCTTTCTGCTCTTCCATAATGTCTATTACCGGGTAAGGTGTTTCGGGGGCGAATTCAGTGGAATGGGCGCCTGTAAGTCCAGCGGCATGACGGGCAAATTCTATTACCGCCATCTGCATTCCCAGACATATTCCGAAGTAAGGAATTTTATGCTCACGAGCAAAACAGGCGGCGCATATCATACCTTCGATGCCTCTGTCACCGAAGCCGCCGGGAACGATGATGCCCTGGCAGTCAGCCAGATAACCGGCAGTATTTTCATCGGTGAGCTCTTCTGAATTTACCCATTTAATATTTACTTTCACTCCATTTTCGGTTCCGGCGTGATTAAGGGCTTCAACTACGCTGAGGTACGCATCGTGAAGGGCAACGTATTTTCCCACAAGAGCGATTCTGACACACCCCGAAGCCGCCGCTTCTCTTGCTGCCAGCTGACGCCATTCCGTCAGGTCAGCAGGTGGAGTGTCAAGGCCGAGTTTGCGGCAGACGATTGTGTCCAGACCCTCCTTTTCCAGATATAAAGGCACCTGATAAAGGGATGGTGCAGTCAGATTCTGGATTACGCATTCAGGTTCCACATTGCAGAAGAGGGAAATCTTGCGGCGTATTTCATCGGTAATGGGATCGTCCGAGCGGCAGACCAGAATGTCAGGCTGAATTCCTATGGAAAGAAGTTCTTTGACGGAGTGCTGCACCGGCTTAGTTTTAAGCTCGCCATCACCGGGAATTTTGACTATGAGAGGTACGTGTATGAAAAGAACGTTTTCACGTCCCTTTTCGTTGGCAACCTGACGGATGCTTTCGAGGAAAGCCTGGCTTTCTATGTCGCCTACAGTGCCTCCAATTTCGCTGATAACCACATCAGGCGCCGGTTCTCCTGCGGCGGCCTTTTCATCGGCCAGAGCATAGATACGTGCTTTAATCTCCTCGGTGATATGAGGAATTATCTGAACGGTAGCGCCAAGGTAGTCTCCCCTGCGCTCCCTGGAAAGTACGTTCCAGTAGACTTTACCGGAGCTGATGCTGCAGCTTCCCGTAAGATTTTCATCGACGAAACGTTCGTAATGTCCCAGGTCAAGGTCGGTTTCGGCCCCGTCATCAGTGACAAAAACTTCACCGTGCTGGTAGGGACTCATGGTACCCGGGTCTACGTTGAGATAAGGGTCAAATTTCTGAAGAAGCACTCTGAGGCCTCTCTGTTTAAGCAGCCTGCCCAAAGATGCTGCACAGATTCCCTTTCCCAGTCCGGAAACTACTCCGCCTGTAATGAAAATGTACTTTGTCATTGTCTTTACCTCCCTTTATTGCCAATCTGCCTTAAAAAATAAAAAAGCGCCTTTTTTATTTACACTCATTTGAAGTGAAAAAAAAAAGTCGCTTGCGATTTCATGTCCGAAGCATATTCTGAAATTTTTAATATGTGAGTAATTATAATCACATGGGCAGCCCTTGTCAAGAAGATTTTTAAAAAAATATTGACAAAGAAAAAAGCGGGGGATATAATCATTTCGTTATTTTTGTTTTAAAGAAAATGCAGTTTGATGTAAAAATGGAGGTCAGGCCTATGAAAAATGTTTACGAAAACCCGCTCTGCACACGATATGCGGGTGATGAGATGAAAGAAATCTTTTCTGCAGACCATAAGTTTTCCACATGGAGAAAACTCTGGATTGCCCTTGCAGAAAGCGAGAAGGAGCTGGGCCTGGATATTACCGATGAACAGATAGATGAAATGAAGGCGCACATCTATGATATAGATTACGAAAAGGCGGCAGAGTACGAGTCCAAGTTCAGACACGACGTCATGGCTCATGTTCATACCTATGGAGATGTGTGTCCTGAAGCAAAGCCTATAATCCACCTGGGGGCAACCTCATGCTATGTAGGTGATAACACGGATATAATACTTATGAGAGACGCTCTTCTTCGTGTAAAAAAGCTTCTGGTGAGCACAATTGCCGCTCTCGGAGATTTTGCAGAGAGAAACAAGGACGTGCCGACCCTTGCATTTACCCATTTCCAGGCTGCTCAGCCAACAACAGTGGGAAAGCGTGCATGCTTATGGGCACAGGACCTTGTGATGGATCTGGAGCATCTGGATTTCGTGCTTGGCTCACTGAAACTGCTGGGGTGCAAGGGAACCACGGGAACCGGTGCAAGCTTTCTTTCCCTTTTTGACGGCGACGGCAGCAAGGTAGTACGCCTTGAGAAGCTGATCGCTTCGAAGATGGGTTTCGCAGAGTGTGTTAAGGTTTCAGGACAGACATACAGCCGCAAGGTTGACTATTACGTGCTTTCTGTTCTCTCATCAATAGCGCAGAGCGCCAGCAAATTTGCAATGGATATAAGACTTCTTTCCCACATGAAGGAATTTGACGAGCCTTTTGAAAGCGGTCAGATAGGCTCATCTGCCATGGCATATAAGAGAAATCCTATGAGAAGTGAGAGAATATGCTCCCTGGCCCGTTACGTGATTACCGACGCGCTGAACCCTGCAGTTACTGCGGCATCACAGTGGCTCGAAAGAACTCTGGATGATTCGGCGAACAAGAGAATCAGCGTACCGGAGGCTTTCCTGGCTATAGACGGGATACTCACACTTTATATGAATGTGATTTCCGGCGGGACGGTTTATCCTTATGTCATCAAAAAACATCTGGACGAGGAATTGCCGTTTATGGCTACGGAAAATATAATAATGTACTGCACCAAGAAGGGCGGCGACAGGCAGGAACTTCACGAAGCCATACGCCAGCTTTCTGTTGCGGTCACTAAGAAAATCAAGCTTGAAGGCGGAGAAAATGACCTGTTGGCACGTATTCTGGCAGACAGCCGTTTCAACCTGACCAGGGATGAGCTTGATGAGATTCTCGATGTTAAAAACTTTATCGGACTGGCTCCTGAGCAGACAGACAGCTTCGTCACTGAAGTGATAAAGCCGGTAGTCGCTGCAAATGCAGAGTTCCTGGGCGCAGAGGCCGAAGTGAGAGTATAGATTTGGAGGTGCTGATATGCTTACAGCTGTAGTAGGAATAAACTGGGGTGACGAAGGAAAGGGCCGCATGGTTGACCTTCTGTCGCAGGATTATGATGTGGTATGCCGCTACCAGGGCGGTAACAACGCAGGCCACACCGTAGTAAACGAAAGAGGAAAGTTCATACTGAATCTTCTGCCTTCCGGCATTCTCAGGGATGAGGTCATCAACGTAATGGGGCCGGGCATGGTAATAGATGTGGAACATTTATTTAATGAAGCTGCCAAGATTCGGGAGGGCGGTATCATCATCGAGCCGCGCCATCTGCGCATAAGCGACCGCGCTACCATCTGCATGCCTTATCACAGACTCCTGGACTGCCTGGAAGAAGACAGGCTTGCAGGCAAAAAGTTCGGTTCCACCAGAAGAGGAATCGCACCGGTATACGCTGATAAATATATGAAAAAGACCCTGAGAATGGGAGATTTAAGACATCCTGAGGTGCTGAAGGAAAAAATTGCCGACATTGTGGAGTGGAAAAACCTCACTGTAAGCGGCGGCTACGGTCACGAGCCTATCAGTGCAGAGGAGATGTACCAGTGGATTGAAAAATTCGCTATGCCTTTTGCTGATTATGTATGCGATACGACTGCTCTGCTTAACCAGTGCGAAAAAGAGGGGAAGAAGATACTCTTCGAGGCTCAGCTGGGAGCTCTTCGTGACATAGATTTCGGTATATATCCTTATACATCATCTTCGTCAACAATCGCGGCCTATGCTCCTATAGGTGCAGGTGTGCCAAACTTGAAGCTTACTGACAGTATAGGCATTATCAAGGCATATTCAAGCTGCGTGGGAGAAGGACCTTTTACATGCGAACTTTTCGGTGAAGAGGGCGATAAACTTCGTGAAGCCGGCGGTGAATACGGTGCGGCAACAGGCAGACCTAGAAGAGTAGGCGGATTCGATGTGGTTGCATCGAAGTACGGAACCATGATTCAGGGATGTACGTCTCTGGCGCTGACCAAGCTGGACGTGCTTTCCTATCTGGATAAAATTCCTGTATGCACCGCTTATGAGGTTGACGGCAGGAGAATTTCCGAGTTCCCTTCAGGGGAAGAGTTGCGTAAGGCCACACCGGTATACGAGTACATGGAGGGCTGGAACTGCGACATTTCCGGTTGCAGAACTATGGAGGAAATGCCTGAGGCTGCTGTGAAGTATGTCAGGTACATCGAAGAACAGGTAGGCTGCCCGATTCAATATGTTTCCGTGGGAGCCGAAAGAGAAGAATACATTAAGGTTTTCTAGGAATTCAGAGTCTATATGGCATGATATAAAAACTGCGGTCTATTATTAAAAAGGTCGCAGTTTTTACTATCATAGGACATTGCAGCGACTGCATCCACTATGGTCTATATCTGACAATAAAGGTATTTGTTTTTCAGTGGATTTGTGGTACAATAAATACAACTGTGATTTCAAGGAGGCACGCGACATGACATTTATAAAAATTTTATTTACAGTGCTGGTCTGTGTGCCGCTGGTAGGACTTGCAAGCTGGCTTTTCGGCAAGCTTGCAGATGAAGTTGTAAAGAAAAAACAACAGTAACATAAGCAGCAGGAGCAGAACATGAAAAAAGGCATTTTCATTTCCATCGAGGGACCTGACGGTTCCGGAAAATCGACACAGATCGAGAACATCAAGCAGTTTTTTAAGGACAAGGATCTGGACATTGTTTTTACCAGGGAGCCGGGAGGTACTGCTATCGGCGAAAGGATCAGAGACATAATACTTGACAACAACTGCAGCGAAATGGACTATATGACAGAGGCCATGCTTTATGCAGCGGCCAGAGCGCAGCACGTCGCACAGGTGATCAAGCCAGCCCTTGCAGAGGGCAAAATCGTAATCTGTGACAGATTTGTGGATTCGAGCATTGCTTATCAGGGGTACGGACGGAGGCTGGGAGAGCCGGTGGCTGTCATCAACAGTTATGCTGTGGCAGGATGCATGCCTGATGTGACCTTCCTGATGAAACTGGATCCGGCAGTCGGCAAAGGCAGAATAAGAGCCGATGAGCAGGACAGGCTGGAATCAGAAAAGGAAGCTTTTCATGATGAAGTATTTAAAGGATATCTCAGACTGGAGGATGAAAATCCGGACAGAATTTTCGGAATTGATGCTTCACGGAGCATTGAGGATATAAAGAATGATATTTACCGCAAGCTGGAGGAAGTTCTGAATTGTCTTTAGATAGATGGAAAAGTGATGAAAAACTTATAGAGCGAATCAGCAGAGCCATAAAGACAGGAAGCGTTTCTCACGCTTATATAATCGAGGGTGACAGCTGTGTGGATAAGGAAGCCTTTGCATTGGATTTTCTCAAGGCCGTGTGCTGTGAGAAGAGGCCGGGCCTGGGATGCAGTGATGATGTGGGAGAGGGCTCGTCTGACTGCAGGTGCCTCAGCTGTCGCAGAATAGACCATGGAAACTGTGAGGACCTGTATGTTGTAAGAGCTGAAGGGGCCACAACCAAATCGGTAAAAGACGATGCTATAATGGAACTTCAGGAAAATCTAAAAAAGAAACCCGCAGGAACCAGGAATATGGCTGTAATCTGCAACGCTGACACCATGACCAAGAGAGCGCAGAACAGACTGCTTAAGACGCTGGAGGAGCCGACCCCGGGGACGGTGATAATTCTTCTTTCTGAGAATCGTGAAAACCTGCTGGATACCATCAAGTCACGGTGCATTTTTTACAGGCTCAGCGGCGGAGAGGAAACCGTTGGGGATAATATGAAAGATGCCAACAGGCTGGTGGACGCGCTGATGGAGAGGGAAAACTTCTTTGAGCTTAAACAGCTGCTGACAAAGAGTGTAAAGTCGAGAGAAGATGCTTTTCGCATGCTGGACGGTATGGAGAGAATATACCGAAACCTTCTGCTGGAAAAGGACCCGAGGGGAAAGCTGATTAAAAGGGAAGATATTTTCCGGGCGGTGGAGCTTATAGAGGAAGCAC
>JALFXR010000185.1 GCA_022787405.1 Bacillota bacterium | reverse complement strand
ATAAGGCTTGAACAACTCTATTGTAACAAAAGGATGCCTTTTTTGGTATAACCTCTGTCGCGCACCCGTAAAACGGGTGGTTTATTGTCTCGAACGCTTTGCGTTCTCGACGGGGCTTATAGCCCCATAATAAAAAACGGTAAAATTTCTTTTACCGTTCATAAAAAATATTTTATTATTTACCAATTCCATACTTCTTGATTTTGTAGTTCAGAAGCTGTTTGGTGGTCTGAAGCTTTGCAGCGGCCTCCGCCTTGTTTCTGCTCTCGGAAAGAGCTTTTTTTATAATATATAGCTCGTATTCCTCCATCATCTCCTTAAGGGATTTGCTGAAGTCGATACTGTAAAGCTCTGATTCTGCACCCGCCTTCATGGCATCAACCAGATATTCCGGCAGATCAGAAATTCCTATGAATCTCCCCGGAGTAAGGTTAAATGCACTCTCAATAGCGCTTCTCAGCTCGCGCACATTGCCGGGCCAGTTGTATCCGTTAAACAGCCTGTAAACATCGTCCTCCAGGTCCACAATGTTTCTCTCCATCTTGTAATTATACAGTTTTATAAAATATGAGACAAGGGGAGCAATGTCTATCATCCTCTCTCTCAGGGGAGGTATGTTAAGGCGGACCACACTGAGCCTGTACAGTAGGTCACTGCGCAGAGTTTTTTCCTCAACACATTCCTCAGGCAGGCGGTTTGATGCTGAAATAATTTTTACATCCACATGGATAGGGCTGTTTCCTCCCACCCTGGTAAACTGCTTTTCTTCAATGGCCTTAAGAAGTTTCCCCTGGACTGACAGCTCCATGGAGTTTATTTCATCAAGAAACAGTGTGCCTTTGTCAGCCATTTCAAGAAGGCCCTTACGATCTTCTGCTCCGGTGAAACTGCCTTTGACCGTTCCGAAAAGAATGCTTTCAAGCAGAGTCGAAGGAATTGCCGAACAGTTCTGTACAATAAAAGGCCTGTTTTTTCTCTTTCCGGAAGTATGTATGGACTGTGCCACCAGTTCCTTGCCGGTGCCGGTCTCACCGTAAATCAGCACGCTGGAGTCAGTGTTGGACACTCTCTGTATTTTTTCCTTCAACTCAACCATATCATCTGAAAGTGATACAATATCACCGAGAGTATACAGTTCCCTGTCCTTCTTTATCATTTCCGTGGAAATAACCATGGACTCCTCAGCATAGCTGGATACATCAATGGTTCCTATGAGCCTGCTTCCCTCCATGATAGGGAGGGTGCTTGTTATGGCGTGAATCACGTTATCTTCACCCGTCTTAAGTTCCTGTTTCATGTTAAGCACAGGTTTTTTCGTCCTGATAACTTCCATTACCGTACTGCTGGATTCATTCAGGTTAACATATACATCGAGTATGTGCCTTCCGATTACCCGCTCTTTTTCCAGCCGATTCAGATCCTCTCTGCCTGTATAGTAATACCTGATTATGCCCCTTTCATCAGTAATGAGTGCGCTGTCCACATATCGGAAAATTTTCAGAATCTGCTCGATATATTTTTCAAACATTTTAACAACCTGCTTTACAATCTGCTTATATTCTGCATCTCAAATCCTTAAGAACCGCATGCGCATTCATCATACGGCAGATTCCGTAAATCACAGTCAGTACCAGAGCAACGATATTGCAGAGCCACAGTGAAACGAACACAAAATATACAATATTAAATGTGTCGATAGGAACCGGAATTCCTAAAAATGATTTAAGATATATATCCGGATAATAGTAACCATCCTTGAAGTATCTTACCCAGAGCCCGAAATATATGAGCAGGGCAGCTCCTGCCAGAATTCCGAAAATCGGATAGTTGACAGGGAACCTCATGCATACCAGCACAATGCTGAGAGCTATTCTGGAAATCAGTTCTATGGTGCATACTCTGGCACCTGCATTGTCCAGATCGTCAGGTCTGGTGTCCTGCCCCTTCTTCGCAAAAATAAAATTTGGAATTACCACTATTACTGCTGCAATAAGCCCGTAAAGTGAGAAAAATTTCAAACCATCAAATCCGTCTAATAAAGCCATATCTTAATCCTTTCTTTCATTTTTATTATATATTTTTTTAATTATTGTCTAAAATTGTTTTTATTGCTTCAGCTGCGTATTTAACGTCATCCTCCGTGTTTCTGTAACCAAAAGCAAACCGAACCGTTCCCTGAGGATATGTACCCAGGCTTTTGTGTGCCAGAGGTGCACAGTGAAGACCGCACCTGGTCATTATGCCGTATTCAGCATCCAGCCTGTATGCAACGTCTGCATTGTCGCTGCAGGTAAAATCAAGAGACACAGTTCCCACACGGTTCTCCCTTCCGGCAGGTCCCACTATCCTTACACCTTTAACATCTCTCAGTTCATCCATAAACATACATGCCAAATCCAGCTCATGATTCAGTATGGCTGCCGGAGTCCTCTCGCATACATATTCAAGTGCTGCATTGAGACCGATTATTCCCGGCAGATTGAGAGTCCCCGATTCGAACTTGTCCGGCATGAAGTCCGGCATGGTCAGCAGATGAGATGCGCTTCCTGTCCCGCCGCAGATTACAGGCTCCATGGTCTCGGCAAGTTCAGGTGCAAGAAGCATGGCGCCAATTCCCTGAGGTCCCAGCAGTCCCTTGTGTCCTGTTATACACAGGGCAGAAAGACCGAACTTCTCAAAATCAATATCCACCGTACCTGCGCTCTGTGCAGCATCCAGTGCAAAGAAAACGCCTTTTTCTCTGCATATCTTTCCGGCCCTTTCGGCATCCAGAAGCGTTCCGGAAACGTTTGATGCATGAACCAGAACCACCAGCCGTGTCTCAGGTCTGAAAAGTCCCTCAAAGGCCTCAAAGTCAAGCATGCCTTCCGAATCACACGGTGCATACGACACCTCAACTCCGATTTTTTTCAGGTCCTCACATGGTCTTGCAGAAGCATTGTGTTCCATTGAAGATATTATCACATGGTCTCCGGCCCTTAACAGCCCCTTTATTACAAAATTCAGGCTATATGTGACACTTGGCGTAAATACGACATACCTCTCATCACTAAAATTAAAAAGACGGCACAGCATGCTTCTGGTGTTATATACTTTCTCTGCCAGATCGTAGGCAGACTCATATCCTCCCCGGCTCACATTGCAGCCCACCTCTTCGATGAATCTGCTCATAGCCGGCCCTACTCCCGGTGCTTTAGGAAAACTGGTACTTCCGTTATCCAGATAAACTTTTTTCATCTCTTTGTCGTCTCCTGATTCATTAGTCTGTGTAGAGCATTATATTACTTATCTCATGCAAAGTAAAATATTTTTTTCCAATAATCGTGGTCTTGCATCAATTTCGACAAAATTTCGACAGTTTTTTGCCGTTTTCATCGGGTAAATCAACTACATCTATCGGTTTTCAAAATACAATCAATATAAGCAATTTTACTTTTTTCTATGCAAGCGGTATTATGTTATTGAAATAACGAACTTATATGCATACTATTTGAAGAAAGGAAGTACCCTCAACAATGAAAAAAGAAAAAACATTCATCGCAATCGCAGGCGCTGTCATTGGTCTGATGGCTGTTCTGCTGGTTAAATTCGGAAACCCTGCAAATATGGGTCTGTGTATTGCCTGCTTCCTCAGAGATACTGCAGGTGCCCTCAAACTTCATTCTGCACCGGTTGTTCAGTACATGAGACCTGAAATCATCGGTCTTGTTCTCGGTTCAGCAGTTATGGCTTTCTCAAAGAAAGAACTTATCGCCAGAGCAGGCTCCAACCCGCTTGTAAGATTCGTGCTCGGATTCTTCGTAATGGTAGGCGCCCTCATGTTCCTCGGCTGCCCTCTGAGAATGATGCTCAGAATCGCCGGAGGCGACCTTAACGCAGTAGTAGGTCTCGTAGGCTTCGTTGCAGGTATCCTTGCAGGAATCTTCGCTTTAAACAAAGGCTTCTCGCTTAACAGATCCTATAAAGTTTCTCTTGGCGAGGCTGCAGTATTTCCTGTAATCCAGATTGTTTTCCTCGTGCTTCTTGCTGCAATTCCTTCAGTTCTGGCGTTCAGTACAGAAGGTCCCGGATCAATGCATGCTCCTATCATCATGTCTCTGGCAGTAGGCCTCATTGCAGGAGCTCTTGCACAGAGAACAAGATTCTGCACAGTTGCCGGAATCAGAGACAGCATCATGTTCAAGGATTTCACCATGCTCATCGGTTTTGTCTGCCTCATCGCAGTAGCAGCGATTGCCAACACAGCTTTCGGTTTCTTCCACGTTGGATTCGAAGGCCAGCCTATCGCTCACAACGACGGATTATGGAACTTCCTGGGACTTGCTCTCGTAGGCTTCTGCTCCGTTCTTCTGGGAGGATGCCCGCTGAGACAGCTCATTCTTTCCGGTGAAGGAAACATCGATTCCGTTATCACCGTTATCGGTATGGTAGCAGGAGCTGCTTTCTGCCACAACTTCGGACTTGCTTCATCAGGCGAAGGCCCTACAGCAAACGGACAGATTGCAGTAATCATCGGATTCGTGGTTGCTATCGTAATTGCAGCCGTAAATATCTCTTCCAATTCAAAGAAAGGAGCATAAAACATGACTGTAGACGCAAGAGGCTGTTCATGCCCTCAACCTGTACTTATGACCAAAAAGGCCCTTGAGAAGGAAAGCTCATTCGAAGTTCTTGTTGATAACAACACAGCAAAGAACAATATTCTCAGATTCGCACAGAGCCAAGGCTGCAAAGCATCCGTAGAAGACGGAGAAAACGCAGACGAGTACGTTATTAAAATCAGCAAATAAGCATATAAAAAGGGCTTATGTATTTAGTAACATTTCATACCAATTTTGATGCGAATCTATTCAGCCGCAAGGCTAAACAGTGGGGTAAGGTTACGTTGAAGCCTGTTCCCCGCCAGCTCAGTTCTTCCTGCGGCACCTGCGCAGTATTTACTCCGAAAAACGGAGAACTGCCTGAAGCAGAGTTTGCCTCGCTTTCCTTTGAAAAACTCTTTAAAATTTCAGAGGACGCAGGAAAATACGAGCTTCTGATTGAAAACGAATAATTTTTTTCTAACAAAAACCGGTCTGAAGGGAAGTGTCATCAGCTTGATGACACCTCCGGCGGCCGGTTTTGTTTTTCTTTTTAGTAATTTGTCATTTCGCTTATTGCCATGGCCATATGGCTTATCATCGAGTTGAAGTCAAATACCGGCATACCAAGTTCCTTTCTCAAAGTCTGAGCGAAAGGAGGCAGGTCTGTGCATTCGAGAACGATAGCCCCGATTTCAGGATGCTTAGCCACCTCATCCTTGACGGTTCCTACGATTTCCTTTTCCACGACTGCCATGTCGGCCTCTGCATTAGAGCCGTCGAAGAGCTTGTTCCATTCAGGATTATGTTCAAGTCCTATAACCATAGTCTTCACATCCTCACCGATACCACACTGGCGCAGATGTTCTTTTGTCAGGGAATCCTTCTTGGCAGTTACAATACCCACAGCCTTGTCCTTGCCCACTATTGTCTGAACGAAAGGAACCTGAAGAAGTGATGAAAGGAATACAGGAACATCAAGTGCTGCTGCCATCTCTTCCTGGAAAATAGCATTGAATCCGCAGCTTGCTGTGATTGCTTCTATGCCTTCTTCTTCAACAAGCTTCTTTGAAAGCTCAATCATATCTGCCAGAAGCTTTTTACTCGGATTGGTAATTACAGTTTCAACTCCGGCTCCCTTGACTTCCACCAGCTTTACCGGGAAAGGATATGAATCCAGGTTGGTGCTGTTTCCAGGCATCTGCTCCAGCTGCATAAATGCAGGAGGTGTAATTCCTTGTTCCCATCTTAAGATTGCGATTTTAGGTTTTCTCTCCATTTTTTTATCCTCTTTTCTTTAAATATTAATATTGATTTAATATTGATTTTTTTATTTTCCAGCACCTTTTGGCACTGTTTTTGCATTTTGAAATATATAAACAGTTTATACTTCGAGGTCAGAAATGTACAGTAAAAAAAAGGTTTTAATTTCAAATTTAATGCTTACGCTGGCTGCTGCTATCTGGGGCAGCTGCTTTATATTCCAAAAAACAGCCGCTAATGTGATAGGTCCTTTTTCCTTTATGGCTGCGCGTTACAGTATTGGTGCTCTGACAATGATTCCGCTGATATTATTCATCGGTCATCAGCGAAAAGAAACTCTGGCAGCTGAGGGAATAACAGATTTTTCATATGGAAAAGCCTACTTTAAAAAGCTTCTTGTAGCGGCACCTCTCTGCAGCATAGCCAACGTTGCCGGAAATACTCTCGTTCAGATGGGTCTTGCCTATACAGCTGCAAGTAAAGCAGGATTTCTCAATTCCATATATATTATTTTCGTGCCTATTGTCGGATACCTGGTCTTCCGTCAGAAAAGCAGCAGATTCATTTTCGCCGGCATCATTCTGGCCGTAATAGGTCTGTACAATCTTTGTCTTACCGAAACACTTACCTTCGAAAAAGGTGATGTAATCATCCTTTCAAGTACCATTTTCTTCGCTCTTCATATTCAGCTGATTTCCAAGTATGTACGCGAAGTGGTGGGGATGCACTTTACTTTTGTCGAGTTCGTATTTGCAGGCATATTGTTATCAATTGTTGCCGCAATAATCGAGGAACCCTCTTTTTCACAGTTCATGCTCTGTGCACCCAACGTTCTTTATGCAGGTGCTCTTGGTGTTGGCGTATGCTATGCTCTGCAGGTGACTGCCCAGAAATACACCGACCCTACAGTTGCATCATTGCTCATGAGTCTTGAGGCAGTATTCAGTGCCATATTCGGCGTGCTTTTTCTCAATGAAAGCTTCACGGCAAGAGAACTTACAGGCATTTTCTTCATCGTAGCAGCTATTATAATAGCACAGCTGCCGTCAAAAGAGTAAAATATTGTGACAACTTTTTGTCGCGCGGCGAATTTTCGCCGCGCTTTTTATTACCTACAATTCCTTTACCAGTTCATCAGGAGATATTCCCTCTATTCCAAGCTTCTCTGCTGTCTCAACCATGGTCAGTCTTCCTCCGTATGTGGTCAGACCTCTTCTGAGGTGCGGATTATCCTTCAGAGCCTGAACCAGCCCCTTATCTGCAACCTCAAGAATGTACTGAAGGCTGTCCTGAGCAAATCTGGTTGAAGAACTCTTTGAAAATGCCGAAGGAATATTATCTACGCAGTAATGAAGGATACCTTCCTCATAATAAACGGGGTCTTCATGAGAAGTGCTTCTGCATGTTTCAACTGCACCTTCATCATCACATGCCACGTCTATAATCATGGCCCCCGGCTTCATGAGCTTAAGGTCCTCTCTGTAAATAAGATGATCCTTCCTGGTCTTTGGCCAGAAAATACAGTTGATTACAACGTCGGAAATCTTAAGACATTCCACGAGATTTTCTCTGTTTGAGTGGAGGAAAGCCACATTGCCCGGCAGTTCCTTTTTAGCTTTTTCCATAGCATCAAAGTCCACATCCAGCATTTTAACTGTATTTCCAAATGCTGCTGCCAGCTCCGCAGCACCCATTCCGGAGTTTCCGCATCCGATTATTGTGATTACAGGCGCATCCTGGCCGCACACGTTGGCCAGAAGAAGTCCCGGACCGCCGTTTACAGACTGAGCAAAATGAAGGGCCGCCAGGAAGCCACCCTTTCCGGCCAGTTCACTCATATTGGCCAGGAGAGGCCATTTATGTCCAGGTCTGTCAGAGGAAATATCTTCAAGTGCAATACTTGGACACTTAGCCGCCATCAGAGCCTCTGTCTCATCTCTGTGAGCGTTGGAATGTATGTATGTCATCACTATCAGGTCTTCTCTCAGATACTTATACTCCTGTGGCAGAATCTCCTTTACCTTATAGAGCAGTTCAGCCTTTTTCCATACACTTTCGGCATCTGCCTCTATTACAGCCCCTGCCAGACTGTAGTCTTCATCCTTGAAACCGCTTCCAAGGCCTGCATCGTGCTCTATATGCACCTCATGGCCATGTCTTATGAGTTCTGCCACAGTAGCCGGAATAACCGCAACTCTGTTTTCGCTGTTCTTGATTTCCTTTAAAACTCCGATTCTCATTTGAAACCCTCCTTATATTTTGCATTTTCCGCAGCTGCTGCACGGATTAGCTTCATAACTGCTCATACATGTGCCCATGTCGTTGATTCTGCCTTCTCTCAGCCTCTCGCCTACTCTCAGCACAGCGTCGGCCATGCCGTCCAGCGTTACGGCAGTATCAAGTCCCAGTACCGCGTAGTTAGCGCAGGTCATAGCAAGAGGTACCGATGCTATATTTCTGATAAAGCATGGTATCTGTGCATAACCCTCAATAGGATCGCACACCTGTCCTATTATGTACTGCATCGCCAGAACTGCGGCTCTTTCCACTGCCACAGGGTCATCGCTTATTAACGATGTAAGTGCTGCAGCGGCCATCGACGTGGCTACTCCCACCTCAGCCTGGCATCCCAGGGCTCCGTGATAGTGGGTCGGGAAATAGAAGACGCCTATAAGTCCTGCTGTCAGAAGCGCCTTAATCTCATCCTCCCTTGTCTTTCCCAGAGTTTCTGCTGTATTCCTGATGGCTGCAGGTATGATTCCCGAAGCTCCTCCTGTAGGCATGCACACGATTTTGCCGTGGGAATTGCTGTACTCCATGACTGCCAATGCATCCAAAGCACCCATATCAGCTGCACCCATTGGAATGAGCGTAGTTTTCTTCATCATTTCTTTGATTTCCGGCGCCTTCGCCACGGTAACACCTTCAAATTCTATGCCCTTTTTAAATCCTGCTTCTATAGATGCATATGAAATATCCAGTGTTTCCGCCGCTGTTTTCATAATTTCTTTTTGGCTTATGCCCGTCAGACTGCACTCATAATCCAACGCCGCCTGCCATAACGGAATTTCATTCCTGCGGCAATAATCTATCATTTCTTCACTGCGTGTAAAGGGCGGCACAGCCTCCTTAATTGTCTTCATCGGATAGACGGATGGAAGATGTCTTATTTTATCAGAACCCTTTATGACAATCTCTTCAGGGTATATTCCCTTTATCTGGAAAGGCTCTCCATTGATATCTCTGATGAGAATCTCTCCGCCGCCAAGAGTTATGCCTGTAAGCACTATGGTCTCCTTAGAGGATTTAAGGGTCAGTTCTCCCATTTCTGTAGGCTGTTTGGCTATTCTGTCAGAAAAGACGAATTCGTATTTCAACCCTTCTTCTTCTGCAGCCTCATAAACAGCTCCAAGGTCAAATTTTATCAGGTCCTTTCCCAGAACACCTGCAAGAAAAGCTTTATCGCTGTCCATGCTGTAAAATGTGTCGTAAAAGCCACCGCCCCTGCTCATCTCTATTTTAAGATATTCAGGTCTGCCGTCGAGAATGGATCTGGCTATGGTACCTATTCTGTGGGGCCCCACAGTATTGGAGCTGGACGGCCCCTGTGTAACAGGTGCCAGCACATCGTTAAATATCGATGGATAAAACATGAGTTTTTCTCCTTTTGTTTCATTTCTCCTAGTTTGATATATAATAAATATAAAGCAATATTCATGCCAATTACACACAAAAACACCGGCCTGCTTAGCCGGTGCATTGTCTACACATATTTTCTCATATATTTCAGAGCATTTTTTTCCAGGCGGCTGACCTGTGCCTGACTGATTGATATCTCCTTTGCCACCTCCATCTGGGTCTTTCCCTCAAAGAACCGCATGTTCAGTATGTGTCGCTCTCTTGGCGAAAGCTTTTTCATAGCCTCCGAAAGGGAAAGGTTCTCAATCCACTTCGCATCGGTGTTTTTGGTATCCTGCACCTGATCCATTACGTATATGGCATCTCCATCGTCGTGAAAAACCGGTTCAAAGAGGGACACCGGTTCCTGAATGGACTCCAGCGCCATGACTACGTCTTCTCTTCTGGCATCCAGTTCTTGGGCAATCTCCGTAACCGTTGGCTCTCTCTGCAGCCTGCTGGCCAGATTTTCTCTCGCCTGCAGTGATTTGTATGCAAGGTCTCTCATAGACCGCGATACTCTTATAGAGTTGTTGTCCCGGAGATATCGCCGGATTTCACCGATTATCATAGGCACAGCATAGGTGCTGAATTTTACACCGTGGCTGGTATCAAAATTATCCAATGCTTTAATCAGTCCGATGCAACCCACCTGAAACAGGTCGTCCGGATTTTCTCCCCTGTTGGAAAACCGCTGAATTACGCTGAGCACCAGCCGGAGGTTGCCCTGGATAAATTTATCACGGGTCTCCATGTCTCCGGCCTTGACCTTCTCTATCATTTCCATCATTTCCGCCTCCTTGTAAAGAGGCAGCTTGGCAGTATTCACACCGCAGATTTCAACTTTGCTTGCCATAGTAACACACCCATCCTATCGTAAATGAATATTTCTTTTATGGTTTTGTTATGTACTATGGCAGCTGTTTTATACGGGCCAATTTAACCCAGTTTTTTTATCTCACGCTGCAGCCTGGTGATTATTCTCTTTTCAAGACGTGATATGTAAGATTGGGAAATGCCCAGCCTGTCGGCCACCTCCTTCTGCGTCATCTCTCTGCCACTGTTAAGACCGAATCGCATTTCCATAAGCTCCTTTTCCCTCGGTTCCAGCTTACCCATGGCGGCATAAAGCAGCTTCCTGTTTACCTCTTCTTCGATATGCTGTGATACTATATCGTTTTCCGTTCCGAGAATATCGCTCAGCAATAGCTCGTTTCCGTCCCAGTCCACATTCAGCGGTTCATCCAGGCTTACCTCGCTTTTCAGCCGGGCATTTCTGCGCAGATACATGAGAATCTCGTTTTCGATGCATCTGGAAGCATACGTGGCCAGCTTTATTTTCTTATCCAGCTTGAAGGTATTCACCGCCTTGATAAGACCTATGGTCCCTATGGAAATCAGATCCTCCACATTGACTCCTGCATTTTCAAACTTCTTGGCTATGTACACCACCAGCCTCAGATTGTGCTCAATCAGTATGCTCCTTGCGTTCATATCTCCGGAAGCATATGCTCTCAACATCTTCTCCTCTTCCTCAGCAGAAAGCGGCGGCGGCAGCACATCACTCCCGCCTATGTAATAAAGGCTGCGGCACATCTTCAGTCTGATTTTTAGCATAAGCAGCCTGCATAAGCCTTTTATCCTATTATATAATCCCTTCATCCAGAACCTCCCTGCTCATCAGAACCTCAAAATCCCCAAAATCACCTTCGTAAAAGGCCAGAACAGCCCCTTTCAGTTCTTTCCCGCCAAAAATGATTCTGTCAGTTCTTATCCCCTTCAGAAAGCCTTCATCCTTTCCTACGGTTTTATATGGCACAAGGACAAAACGGTTTTTTAAAGTCTCATCTGCTCCTGTTTCCGCATCCTCAGGACCGAAAGGAAGTCTGGCAGCACCCTTTCTGTCAATCAGCACTGCCGGCTTACCCGAAAAAGGCTCTCTTAAACTGTTTCCCGAATCCACGAGAGCCTCAAACGAATAAACCTGCTCTTTTATGGTCAAACACACTTTTCCCCTTGTGATATTTTCCATTCGTCTTTCCTTAACCAGCTTTATAAACCAGAATGTAACGGCAAAAGCCGGAACTGCCATCAGTACTAGCCCGCTGTATGTCAAAGGCTCCATATACAGGGCACCATTGCCACTGACAGAAGGTATCTGCCTCCATAATGTAAAGGCCATGGCTGCCCCGCCGGAAAGGAAAGTCAAGGCAAGAAAAAGCACGATTCTGTTTAAGAGTTTTTTGGGTTTCAGCGGCCTTTCTGCAAAAACAACCGTGCATACTGCCGCTACCAGCGCCAGCCTTGTAGCTGCTCCTTCCACACCCGACAAGGGTATGAAAATGGTAAAACCCCCCGCGCCGGAAAGCAATCCTCCCATAAGTATCCGAAGTCTGCCTGGTCTGTCTCCCGCCATTCTGGCTGTAAG
>JALFXR010000183.1 GCA_022787405.1 Bacillota bacterium | reverse complement strand
TCCCACAGTCAGCCATATAAGTCCCCCTGCGATTCCATACAAGACACTTACAAGTGAAATGAACAGCTTGTTCTTCGCAGAATTGTTTATGTTGAAGTTATTTATTCTGTTCCAGATTGCTCCCATGCTTGTTTCCTCCTTGTGATGAAATAGTAACAACGGGATGTAAAATCAAATATCTCTCCAAAGTAAAATGGCTGTAAAAGTCAAATAAAAAGCTGCGGCACCGGCATTGTTTCAATGCCGGTGCCGCAGCTCCGCTATTATTATTATTTTATACGTTCCTTGATATTGCCTTTGCGACTTCCTCTTCTTTAAAGGGCCTTTTCGATAAGCACTAAGTTCACATCTTCAAGCCCGTTAAAGACACATGGAACGCAACCTATTTCTTCATAACCCATTGATTTGTAAAGAGCTCTGGCTGAAGTGTTCCTGCTGTTGGTATCGAGTCTCAGGCATTTGCAGCCCTCCTGCCGGGCGTAGTCCTCATAAAACCTTACAAACCTCCGTCCCAAACCCCGTCCCTTATCTTCCGGGTCTATTACCAGCGTGTGCAGCACCATCACCTCTGTTGGCTCAGCCGGGTGCTTCCAGTTGCCTTTTTCGTAGACATCCACCTGGGTCTGATTTATTATTCCGGTACCCACCACCACGCCGGCTTCCTCCATAACGAAAAGCTCATCTGCAGCCAGGGCTGTCTCAGCTGTAATCCTCTCTGGATAGACCCCTCGCTCCCAGCCTATGGTAACCTTGCCTTTTTCTTCCCATGTATGGATTCTGTCATATATTGCCGCTACTGCATCAATATCCGATGCAAAGGCTTTTCTTATTATAATCTTAATTTTATCATTCATCGCTGTGCACCTTATTACCCACTATATATTAATCTATTTCGGGCACTTCTTCTATACTTTTGTTGTCCTATTATTGTCTATAAAAAAAGAAGTGCCTCTGTTATAAGGCACTTCCGTTTCTTGCTCTTATTGTTTTTATTCTTCTTCAACCGGCTCGAAGTATTCCTTGCCTACTCCGCAAAGCGGGCAAATCCAGTCTGCCGGCAGATCTTCAAATGCTACACCCGGAGCAACTGCGCCCTCTCTATCCCCGATCTTTGGGTCATATACGTAGTGACAAGCCTTGCATGCGTATTTCTTTTCTTCCATTTTATTTCCTCCTTCTATAATTTTGATTGTGTACTGGTAATTTAGTATTATCTTTTCTGTGATTACATATTACCATACTGGACTTGTTTTGTCCAGTATTATTTTACAATTTACTGCTTATTCCGGTTGTTATTATATCACATAATTGCTATATAATCCTTTTTGATTGATAAAAACCTGTTCTGTTCAGCATTCCTGTGCCCAGGAGGCCGCAGATTATTCCTGCCGCCGCCGCGCCCCCTGCAGCGAGTAAAACCGTAATCGGATCGTTGAATGCGAAAGGTGCCAGCAGACCCGGTACAGGGGAAGCCGTTCCGGGGGCATTGTTCACAATTCCCAAAGCAACAGCAATTATGCCTGAAAGTCCACCTGCAAAGAAATTACACATGTAAAGGGGCACTGCATTCTGCGTTACAAGATCAGCCTGTGTCAGCGGCTCAATCATTACTGCCATAACCTGTCCCGTGTTCCCGACTCCCAGCTTATGAAATACTATTCCGTTGCTGAATGCACCTCCTACACATGCCATTGATGCGATTCCCATAGGAAGTCCTGTCAGCCCCAGCATTGCTGTAAGGGCCATTGAAGAAAGGGGCGATGTGCATACCATCTTCATAATTCCGCCCAGAACCAGACCCATTATCAAAGGCGTGCTCTCCGTTGCCGCCATTACAGAATCCCCTATGACTCCAAGCACATAATCCACAGATGGAGCCGTATATACCAGAATCAATCTGGAAGCAACGGCAATCACCACCGCCCCGATAATAACATCAACTCCATTCGGCAGAATTTTTTTTATGCCTCTGTATATCCAGTAGGTCATATATCCTGCAATGAATCCCGGCAGTATACCGAAACCACCTGCCACAGCTCCTGCCGCAACTCCGAAAACAGGTGAAGCGCCCATGGCTATCGGTACCAGTGCCGCAGCTGCCACGCCTCCCATGGAACCTGCACTTTCTCCTATTTCCTTCATTAATCCAATTCCCGCCAGATCTCCTCCGATACATCCGCATAAAGCCTCAACCAGGAATGTCGTAACTGCAGCTCCGGCAAGGCCGTTCATCGCCTTATCCCCTCTTGGCACTTTCAGGCTGAATATCGAAAACAACGCCAGAGCACAAAGAAGACATACCGTTCCTTTGAGAAAAACCATAATTAATCATCCTTTCCTGCTTCGGGCAAAAAAAGGCAATAAAAAACCAGAGAACCCGCAAGCAAAATCTCTGCCCCGATTCTCTGTCCTTTTGTCTGAAAGCTTGACAGAAACAATTGTCTGTTTTCTTCTTCGACGATGTAATTCTACATTCTCTCCAGAGCTGTGTCCGTGTATTGTATCTGACCTGAAAGCTTCAATCCGGGGTCGGCACAACACCGAATTTTTCCTCTACGGTATATTTTCATATTCTCCAACACACTTCATCCACTCGTATTAAATTATCCGCATTCTATACCAGGAAATTGTAAAAAACAATACTCATTTTCATATTTTCATAAAGCGATTTAAATTTTTATCAATTATGATTGGTGATTTATCAGTTTTGATAATTTTACGAGACTTGTTTTTTACAGGCAAAAGCGGTACCCTTTGAAAATACACGTTTAGAGCATTTTAGCAGCTGTCAGGAAATCTGGCACGGCAATTGCTTTACTATATTACATCAAAGCTGACTTTCATTGTTTAAATCCTATAACTTACAAAGGAGATTGAAATGAAGGATATTATATCTCGTAATCTGGACAGACATATCCCGTTCAGAACTAAGTTGGGATATGCACTGGGCGGAACCGGCGATGCCATCGCATACGATTTCATCGGAAGCTTTTTGCTGTTCTTTCTTACTGACCTTGCCGGAATAAGCCCTGCCATTGCAGGAACCATAATAGGTATTGCTGTTCTTTGGGACGCAATAACCGACCCTGTAATAGGAATGCTTTCCGACAGATGTAAATCGAAATACGGCAAGAAAAGACCGTTTCTTTTATTTTCAGCAATACCTCTCGCAATTATTATGATGATGCTGTTCCATGTTGTTGGATTTAACGGAAACGCCAAAGTTGCATACTA
>JALFXR010000148.1 GCA_022787405.1 Bacillota bacterium | reverse complement strand
CTGATGCCGATCATATGATTTCCTTCTTTTTCCCCGCCTTGGGGCACAAGCTCCCATTTCCGGCTCACACGAACCGTACTGTCAGGATCTTTTGCATCGCTCACCAGATACCAGGAATACCACTCATACTCCGAAAACGGAATTTCCCGGCACCAGAGGTCGCACGGCATAAGAGACGTTTCACCAAGCTGCGGCAATACCTTTGCCAGGGAATGCAGGTTGTTTTTCTCTGCATACTCCATATTGACACCCAGCTTCACGCCATACCGGTGTTTGTGATTCCTTATCTTGTCCAAATTCAGCTCTCATTTTTGTCCGGCAACTGCTCATTTCATTGCCACAATTAAGATTACATTTCCGGGGCTTTCTGCCCCGGATTTATTTTACTCAATAACGTCCTTAAGTTTTTTTAAAGCATATGCAACGGCAGTTGCATTTTCATATCCAAATCGCTGATCATCCCCAAGGATTGAACGCTGATTCCAGAAAACATCACTCAGGTATGACAGCTCACATCCCATGCGCCAGCCCGGAATGCACAGGAAGTTTCCTCCTGTTTTTGAACCGAACAGGATATGGAAGCTGTATCCTTCAGCATTTACAATGGCTTCGTATGGTTCTTGTGAAATCTGAAGCAGTTCAATCTGTCCTGCTTTATTAATCACATCTGAATCCTCGTAATCATCACCATTAAAATATACAACAGGATATTCATAGTCCAGTATCATAGCTGGTCACCTCCGCTTATCATCTCATGGTCGCTGACGTAGAGAACGTCCTGATCATCTATCACCTGCAGATTCTGCTGGCATCCATACATAAGCGATTTTTCACAGATACGGTTTATCAGTCTTGGAATTCCGCATGACATGCGGAAAATTTCATCAACAGCCCTGCGGCTGAACAGTTCACGGTCTGTTACTCCTGCGTAATTCAGATGAGACTGTATATATTTTTCTGTTTCCGCCCTGTCAAGGTGGGGAAGAACACAGTTTATGTCTATTCTCTGTCTTACTGCATCATACCTTTTGAGTCTCAGCTTGTCTTCCCAGAGTTCTGACTGCCCAACCAGAACCAGGGCCATAGGACTTTCTGAATCAAATTTGTAGTTTAGAAGAAAACGGAATTCCTCTATTGTTTCTTTTTCAAGCAGATGCGCTTCATCAAGCACGCATACCACTTTCTGTCCATGCACGCCGCGTATGATTTCTATTTCCTTCTGAAGCTGGCGTTTGGCATCACCACGATAGTATTTCGATTCAAGTCCGAGCTGGTCAAGAAGTCCTTTATAAAACCATCTTGGCGTGAGCTTTGAATCCGACAGGTAAAGGAAGATATATTTTTCCTTCGGCAGACTCGCTGAAAACCTGCGTATCAGCGTTGACTTTCCACAGCCGGCATCTGCCGTGACTACAGCAAAGAGCTGTCTGTCTGCAACATATGAAAGCCTTCCGAGGCAGTCAGCCATGGCTGCCGATTCATATAAATCCTCCGGAGGTACATTTCTTGAAAAAGGTGTATGTTTCATACGGTAAAAATCCTCGTACATCCGTTATACCTCCCTCCTGTATGCACCGAATGAGATTGCATCTGCACGGCGCTTTTTCGTCTCTTCATGCTGCTTTTCAAGCGCATCAAGAAAACGTGATGTCTCCGGTTCGGCTGCTTTCATCTGTGGAGGAAGAGACTGTCTCTGGTCACAGTATTCACCTATTTTAAGAGGCTTCGCCTGAAACGATTCGAGTCCTTCGGAGCTTATGGTTATAATTTCAGGTGCCGCAGGATCATATGCTATTTCTACAGTTTTTCCTATGAGTTTTGGTTTTGTTTCATATCTTCTGCCCTGGAAGCTTATGCACGCTCCTTTATCAACCTTTCTTGATTCATGATACATAAATGCCTCGCCTACAACACCGGCATCCATGTATACAAGCTGCCGCGTATCACGGTTGAATTCCTGCAGGGGTGAAATTCCTTCATCAGGGACAGATACATTAAGGCTGCGGTAGTATTCCCTGATTCCCTCGTGGGCTTTGTTATGATAGTATTCTTCAAGGAAAATTTTCCAGTAATGATTCAGTTCATCAAGTGTACATATCTTTTTGGCCTTTGCTTCCGCAATGAAATCGTCCACTACCTGATGGAATTTTTCTATTTTGCCCTTCGATTTTCCGCTTCTTAAAGGTGCAAATGCGATCTGTATCGAAAGCCTGGCAAGCGAGAGTTTAAGCTGCTTTGCAACGTACTGTGAACCATTATCAAAGTAGCATTTGTCAAAACGTCCGTACTTCAGGATGGCTTTTCTGAAGGTATCCTCTACTATGCGTTCTTCCTGATTATCATAAAACTCAGAAGCAAGTATAAATCTCGAGTGGTCGTCAATGGCAGATGAAAGATATGTCTGCACCATTGCCCCGTTTTTCCCGATGGGAAGTTTCGGACCATACTTGATATCTCCCTGTATCAGCATCATCCTGTGCGGTTTGCAGAAACGCTTTGAAGAGCTTTTTCTGGCATCACTGTAAACATCCATGTGTGATGCACCAAACCCTGCATTAAAAAGATGCCTCTGCATCGTAGAGCGTTTCAGCACTCCCGGTGCGACTTTTCCTTCCGATTCAAGTATGAGGATTATCTGTTCCACGGATCTGCGCGGAACCTCACGCCTTAACTGGATGGCATCCTCAAGTAATTCATCATAGTTTTCCGGTTTATTATCTTTACTATAGTATGTGCGTTCTGCAGGTTTGAGTCCGTCAAATCCTTTTTTCCTGTAGGTACTTACATATCTGCGCACGGTACGCTCTGATATGTCATTTTTCTCAGCAATTGATATCCTTAATTCATGCGCTGAAGCCGGATCCAGGTTTTCATCCAGAAGCGGCAGTATCATGGTGTACTTTTTCAGCGCGGCCTCATCGCTGTTCTGCTTTTTCATTAAAGTTCTGCTTGTATTCATGACTGTATGTCTCCTTTCTGAAAACATCATACAGCCAGAATGCCGGACAGTTAATTCAAAGTCGGTAAAACAGAAATCAGTAGAAAGCCTCAAGTGCATTTCCGGAATTGTATATATACCGCATGACTGTTTTAAGCCAGACCGCCGGCATGGAACTTCTCATGTGACTGAGCAGCGAAATGCCTGTTTCCAGCAGTTCCTCGCTGAAACCAAGCAGTCTGTAGCCTATCGACTTCATATGACCCTCTATGTTAAACTCATTGATAATAAACCAGTGATGCCATCTTATCATAGTGTCCTCCGAAGGACATGTTTCTGAATCCTCATCCTCAGGAGTTACAATGCCATCCAGAACTCCCGATATGGTTTCCTCATTATAGTGCTTGAATGGCGTAAGTATGTCAGGCAGCATCCGGTGGATTCTGCGGCACTTATCATTGCCGCACTGATGCCTTGGAATTCTGAGCCATTCATGTGTTCCGTCTTCGTATCTTATGATACGGCTGCAGTAATCACGGAAGATAAGACTGCCTTTCTGACATATGGGACAAAGAAATTCACTGCTCTCTGATAAAAATATGCTGTCCTTTTCTTGTAAAATCTGTTACAATATACATGGTGTTTACCAAGGTTCCGGATGCCGATCTTTTGCGGGAAGGGCTCCGGAGCCTTTCCTTTTATCTTAATAAGGACAGTATAATGGTCTATGGCTGGACAATCAAGAGGTCAGGTGATGGACAAGATAAGAAATCATAAACATTTTGGCTCTTGTTGTTCCTGAAATCATGAGCATACACTTCTAACTAAAGGGTGATGGGAATTTTGTAAACCATAAAAATAAACATTGACAATCATCTATGCATAATATATAATAGAAACATAGACAATCATCTATGTAAA
>JALFXR010000140.1 GCA_022787405.1 Bacillota bacterium | reverse complement strand
TAAAATGGGTAAACTTAGATATTTTATCGCATTATGGGCTGCTAAACTGTCAATAGTAGCCTTAAAAATAACAAGACATAACGGTACAAACTTTCCAGGAGTTCTGGCTCTTAAAATATGCCCGCAGTTTCTGAAATATGCAGACAAGCCGGAAAAAATTATTGCAGTTACAGGAACCAACGGCAAAACCACCGTATGCAACATGCTTCTGGACATGCTGACAATGGACGGACATAAGGTTCTGAACAATAAGATGGGTTCCAACATCAATTCCGGAATAGCTTCCAGTCTTATTTACGGCAGCAGCATATTGGGAAAGTGTAAATATAAGATAGGTGTATTCGAGGTGGATGAAAGGTCTGCTCTCAGGGTGTATCCGTATATGAAACCGGATTACATGCTTATTACAAACCTTTCCCGCGATTCTATCATGAGAAACGGACATCCGGAATACATAGCCGGAATATTGACAAAGTATATCCCGCGCTCCACTAAACTGATTCTCAATGCCGATGATCTGATTTCTTCGGCTGTGGCACCTGAAAACAGCCGTGTTTACTTTGGAATCGAAAAAATGCCGGGAGACATTAAGGAGTGCATCAACTTAATCAACGATATGCAGATTTGTCCTGAATGTCATAGCAGACTGGAGTACGAATACCTGAGGTATAACCATATCGGAAAGGCTTTTTGCCCGAAATGCGGATTTAAGGCACCGCAGTATGACTACGCAGGAATCAATATAAGCCTAGATGATATGAAAATAGAAGTGCGTGATAAAGAAGGGACGGGATGCTACAGGCTTCTCAATGAGAGCGTATTTAACATTTACAACGTGGTATCTGCTGTTGCGCTTCTTCGTGAGATGGGATATTCTCACGAAAAAATACAGGGATTTTTTGAAAAACTTAATATTGTAGGAAGCAGATACGATGAGGAGCACGTGGGAGATAAGACACTGTACAGGCTTCTTGCAAAGGAAAAAAATGCTTTTGCCACATCACGTGTCTTTGATTATATTTCAACAATACCGGGAGATAAGGAAATAATTCTCATGAACAGCTGTCAGGGAGATATGAAGCACTGGTCAGAAAACACCTGCTGGCTTTATGACTGCGATTTTGAATTCCTCAACCGTGATGAAATAAAGAATATAGTGCTTTGCGGACCGAGACGCCTGGACCACAGGCTGAGACTCCTCCTTGCCGGAGTGCCGGAGGACAAGCTTTCCTACGCTGAAAAAGAAATAGATGCACCTGATAAGCTCAGGTTATTTGATAACGATAAAGTATTTGTACTTTACGGAACGGACTCTATTGCTCTGGGCAAGAAAGTTGCGGACAAAGTGCTTGAAATGATGAAGAAGGTCACTGCCGGAGAAAAAGGAGGCGATGAGTAATGGAAGGCAAAATAAGAATTGAAGTGCTGTTCCCTGAAATTGCCAATCTTTACGGCGACCTTGAGAACATAGAATATTTAAAAAAATCCTGCCCTGAAATTGAGGTTGTACACACTCACTTAACGGGAGAGCCGGAGTTTTTGAAGGAAACACCATCTCTGATTTACATGGGGACTTTAACTGAAAACGGTCAGCGTATGGCTGTGGAAAAGCTTTCTGAATATACAGATAAGCTGATAGAGATGATAAATGAAGGTGTTTATTTCCTTGTGACCGGAAATGCCCTGGAGGTCTTCGGAGGTGAAATCGAAGACGTTGACGGAAGCCGTGACTGCGGGCTCAAGATTTTTCCAACCCATGCAAAGCGTGATATGATGCACAGATTCAACTCTCTGTATCTGGGAACCTTTGGGGATATGGATATTGTAGGCTATAAGAGTCAGTTCACTCATTCGTGGCGAGATGATGATGCAGATGACGTGGCCTTTGGAAGCGTATTTGAAACAAAACGCGGTCCCGGACTTAATCCTGATATAATGGGAGAAGGCGTAAGAAAGAACAACTTTATGGGTACCTATGTAATAGGCCCTCTGCTGGTGCTCAATCCACCTTTTGCAAAATGGCTGCTTAAAGAAATAGGTGCAGGTGATGTCAATCTGGCCTTTGAAAAGGAGGCTATGGAGGCTTACGAGACAAGAGTTAAGGAATATTCGGACCCGAATACAGGATTCTACTACTAAGCACAGATAAAATGAATTGAAGCAGGAAATCAAAACGGTTTCCTGCTTTTTTACGGAGTTGACAAGGGTAATACATATGTGATAATATAATGACAAGAAAATAGACAAGAAGGTGACAAGAATGGAGTGCGTGAAGTATGAAGAAAGTGAAACTGTAGAGTTAAAAGAAATAGTGACAGAAAATATAAAAAAAGAAATTGTTGCCTTTGCAAACAGCAATGGAGGAAGTGTATATATCGGAATATCAGACAGTGGAGAAATAACAGGGATAGATAATACTGACGAGGTTATACAGCAGATAAGCAACATGGTTATGAACTCAATTAAGCCGGATTTATCCATGTTTATACATTTCGAAACTAAAAGAACTGATAAAGGGGATATAGTTGAAGTAAAAGTTCAGAGGGGAACCGGCAGACCTTATTATCTTACTGCTAAAGGCCTTAGGCCTGAGGGGGTATATGTACGTATGGGGACCTGCTCGGTTCCGTCTACGGACACTGCTATTCGCAATATGATTAAAGAAACGGATGGTATCTCATACGAACAGGGTCGCTCTCTGGAACAGACTTTATCCTTTTCCAAAGCCGAGGAACAATTCAATAAAAAAGGAATAGAATTTGGTGATGCAAAGCTCCGCAGCCTTGGGCTGATGTCTTATGACGGAGTGTATAATAATTGCGCTCATATTTTGTCTGACCAGTGCACACACACTATGAAATTAGCCAGATTCTCCGGGATAACCAAATCTGTTTTTCAGGACAGAAGGGAATACTTCGGCTCTGTTTTTAGCCAGATGGAGGAAGCATATCGATATATTGATATGAATAATAATATCAGGTCAAGCTTCGATGGCTTATACCGTGTTGACAGTCGCGATTATCCGGAGGATGCGCTTAGAGAGGCTCTTTTGAATGCAATCGTACACAGAGATTATTCTGTAAACGGCCCAACCCTGATCAGTATATTTGACGACAGGATAGAGTTTTTGTCCATAGGGGGACTGTACGGTGGTGTTTCAATGAAAGATATCTTTATGGGTGTATCAGCATGCCGGAATCCTGTTTTGGCAAATGTCTTTTATAGACTTGAGCTGATTGAGGCTTATGGCTGCGGGATTCAGAAGATAATGGATGCATACCGCAATTCTACTAAAAAACCTGAGATTTTAACCGGTGATAACTCCTTTAAAATTGTGCTGCCAAATTTGAACTATAATGGAGTAAGTTATATTTCAAGCAGAGTTTCGGAAGGAGTGTCGCAATATATGGGCGAGTCGGTTTCTGCTCAATCAAGTGGTTATAGTATGGAAATAGAACGCCTCGTGCTGGACAGTAATTTAAACCCGTGCAGCAGTCTTGTCCTTGACAGAGGTAATTTGAAAGGGATTATATTAGCAGTAGAAGAAGATGATAGAGGCAAAGAAAAGAAAATAGAAAAGTACCTGAATCTCAGAGGTCTAATCTCCAGAAACGAAGTGGAGCGTCTTCTTAATGTCAGTCAGGCCACCTCAAACAGGATTCTCAGAAAGATGGAGAGCGAAGGCAAACTGATCCGCCAAGGAAAGGGAAGAAGCACAAGATACAGCCTGAAATAGTAAGATACCCCGGCACAGGTGCAATTACCTTTATGTCGGGGTATAGTTTTAATGTAATTATTCCTGAGGAATAATGAGGATGGTTCCTACAAGCATGTTATAAGGGTCTATGTCCGGGTTGGCACGCATGAGATTATCAAGTCTTACACCGTGCCTCTTAGCAATTAAGTACAATGTATCGCCGGCAGCTACTGTATGCGTCCTGCGCGGCAGTTCTTCTTCTCTATCCGGAAGCTGATCTTCTGTTCCCGGAATGCAGAGCCTTGTTCCAATCTGCAGATTGTAGGGATTGTCGATGCCATTTACTTTCATCAGCAGGCTGACAGGAAGCTCATATTTTTCGGCGATAGAGTAAAGTGTATCGCCTTCGTTGATAGTGTAAATATCAATGCAAACAAGGGTGTTAGCCATAAAAAACCACCTTTCAAAGAGGCAAATGCCCGATTTCTTTCTAATATAATATTTCAATGACACGGAAAATGTGCTAGAATAGACGTAATAATTTCAAAATCGAAAGGAAAAGGAAATGAGAGAAAAAATTCAAAGACTGTTCAGAAATGTTACTCCGGCAATGCTGATTGTTATTGCTATACTCCTCGCCGATAACATTTTAAATAACAATATGACTCTGGGACAGTGGTTCTACTCTAAAGTGATAATTTTGCCCGGAATAATAATAGGGCTCACTTTCCATGAGGCGGCTCACGGATACGCATCATACTTTCTTGGAGATCCTACACCGAAGCTGCAGGGAAGGCTTACGCTAAATCCCTTTAAGCATATGGATCCTGTAGGATTCATTGCTCTGATGTTTGCAGGCTTCGGATGGGGCGTGCCTGTTGAAATCGATCCAAGGTATTATAAGCACAGAAGGGCGGATGAGTTTATAGTATCTATTGCAGGAGTTGCGACCAACTTCATTATCGCTGTTGTATTTGCGTTTATAGTAAGAATGATGAGTAAAAATATGTCATA
>JALFXR010000137.1 GCA_022787405.1 Bacillota bacterium | reverse complement strand
AAACAGACGGTGATCTTCATAGACGAGATTTATCTTTTGTTTCTGCATGAGTATTCGGCGCAGTTCCTGTCAAAGCTTTGGAAACGTGTGAGAAAATATGGTGCATACTGCACAGGCATAACGCAGAATGTGGATGAGGTGCTGCGCTCTCAGACAGCCAGAACCATGCTATCCAATTCGGAGTTTCTGGTGATGCTCAATCAGGCTGCCACCGACCGTCAGGAACTGGCAAGGCTGCTGCACATTTCGGAGAGACAGCTTGCATATATCACAGATGTACCGGCGGGACACGGTCTGCTTAAAGTGGGAAATGCACTGGTTCCATTTGAAAACAGCTTTCCTAAGAACACGGAGTTATACAGCTTGATGACCACCAAGCCGGGTGAAGGAGGATTCTGATGTGAAGGATGAAAAGGATATCAAAGTAAAGCAGTTTGCAATAGCAACGAAGAAAAGCACTTTGAAAAGAGGTATTAATTTAAAGACAGAGTCTCTGCAGGAGAGAGATGATGAAAAGGTAGATGCCAGAGGGAATCCCCAGCGATATGCAATGAGCCAAATATCGAACAGGTCAAAAAAAGCGGCTGTAAGGGGAATACAGGCGGCTGATTTTGTGGGGCAAAGGGTGAAACCGCTGAAGGGCCATAATAACATTCCGATATACAGAAAACCATCTTCAGTGTCGCCTGAAAATGCGAAACCAGCATCTGAAAATACCCCTCGGCATAATATCACCTTGGTGAAAGAAGACACACAACAGAAAAAAAGGAAAAATCGGAAAAAGGCTGTATCTCGGTACAAGCCAAAAAGAAGAAAAGGTAACGCAAAGCAAATTGTTATTGCGTGCTCAGGGGTATTCCTTGTTGCAATAATTGTTATCCTTATGATGAGCCTTTCGACCGGGGCATATGGGGCAGATATAAGCGACCTTGAACTTACAGGTGAAGACAGTACGGATATGGTTATGGTAGCAGCATCCCAAATCGGTAACGAGGGCGGAGAACTCTACTGGCGGTGGTATGGGTTTTCTTCACATGTGGATTGGTGCGCCGCTTTCGTAAGCTGGTGTGCAGATCAGGCAGGGCTCATTGACGCTGGGAGTATGCCGAAGTTTGCTGTATGCGATGACGGAATCAGATGGTTTCTAGATAAGGGAAGATGGTTTAACAGAAATATCAGTCCTGAGCCTGGAATGATTATATTCTTTGACTGGGACGGTGACGGCAGGTCAGACCATGTGGGAATTGTTGAGCAATGCGAAGATGACATGATTTATACCATAGAAGGAAACAGCAATGATGCCTGCATGAGAAGGTGTTATGCTGTAGGAAGTAGTGTGGTTATAGGATATGGAGTCTAAAATAAATTATGGTGTGAACTATTCCTTGTGCGACACATAGAGAGATGTTGATTATAGTGTTAAAAAATGTTATTAGGATTTCATGAAGATTGTTGATAAAGCTGGAGGATACTAAATGAAGAGATTTGTAGAAAGACGGGGGAATTATGATATTGCTTACTAGGTCGTTTCTATTGATAAAGATATGAGGAAGCGCACACTTGGGTTTGCAAAAGACATTATTCTGACAGACAATCAATACTCTAGATTACTTCCAATAGAGGTTAGAAACTCTAAAAATGTGAGTAGGTGTATATGAAACGTTGGAAGATGTAGTGTCCAAATACATCTGTCAGCATAGACCGCCGAATAAGCAGATAACTACATACCTGTTCGGCTATGAGGTGGATAACCCTAGTTCTGACTATTTACAGTACAAAATTTTTAATGAGCCTTATTCCGGGATCGTTAATGAAACGTACTACACAAGAAATCTGAAGTTTGCCAAGAACTTCTTTAGAGAGAATCTAACCGCCCACTATGAGAGCGAAGGCATGGACAGACTCCACTGAAAACAATGCTGTCCTGTTTTATCTTATGTTTCATTATATCATCCCTTAATAAAGTAAATAGGACTAAAAATAGTCCAACTCAGATTGATTTTATAATGGCGAAGTGTTAGAATAGGACTAGTATTAGTCTACAGGTATTGGATATATAATATAAAATAAAAGAAAAATGTTGGATGAGGTGAAGTTATGGGATTGAGAACAATAAGACAAACATTCTCCTGTGTCATCGTAGAATACTT
>JALFXR010000135.1 GCA_022787405.1 Bacillota bacterium | reverse complement strand
CAGCAGGCCATTCCGCAGCAGAAGAAAATCTATGTCAATTTTAAGGACTTTGTGGAGCTTGGAAAAATCGAAACGGAACCACTCCTTGCTGAGATGTTGGCCTATGCAAAGCGGTACCAGATTCTCCTCGATGGTAATTCTGGTAATGCAGCCCTTGACGCTTGCATTGACCGACTTAACCGTCTGGAGACCACGGTAACAAGGCCTTACTTCCTCGAAGTGCTGCGCCTTTATAATGAAAACAAACTGACGTTGACACAGGTCACTGAGATTTTCCTAACGACAGAGAATTACTTGTTCCGCAGGACAATGTGTGACCTGCCGACAAATGCCCTGAATAAAATTTTCCTCATGTTGCACCGAGAGATCATCAGATACGACGGTACCGAGGATAACTATGTCGAGAAGCTCAAGTATGCACTTCTTTCCAAGAAAGAGCGTGCCCGCTTCCCGGACGATATTGAATTTAAGGCAGCATTTGAGGAACGTCCAGTTTATCTGATGAACAGCAAGAATAAGATTTACATTCTTGAGCGCTTCGAGAATTTCGGCACATCGGAGGATAAGGATGTATATCGTCACTGTGACGACGGCACCTATTCGATTGAGCACATTATGCCTCAACACCTAACCCCAGTATGGCAGAAGGAACTGGGCGACGACTATGAGCAGATACATGAGCTGTGGTTGCATCGCATGGCAAATCTTACATTGACGGCCTACAACTCGAAATACAGCAATAGCTCTTTCACTGAAAAGAAAACCATGCAGAACGGCTTCGATGACAGTGGTATTCGCATGAATACTTGGATTGCTAAGAAAGACAAGTGGACGCTTGCGGAGCTGGAGGAACGCAGCGAATATCTCATGGGTCGGGCTCTGTCAATCTGGGCAGCACCTGTTACAGAATACAAACCGGAAGAAAAGCAGCTTGACACTTATACGCTTGAGGATGAGGGTGAGCTGACCGGACGACTGATTGCGAAGTTTACCTTTAAGAACACTGAGCAGCCTGTAACGAGCTGGGTTGAGATGTTTCAGAAGGTAATTCAGATTCTGTATGCCGAGGATAAGGCCATTATCACTAAGCTGGCAATGTCTGAGGAAGAGAATATTGCGCTACATTTTAGTGCTAATCCTGATACATTCACAAAATCTTTGGAAATTGGTGATGGGATTTATGTGTGGACAAACACCAGCACTCAAAGTAAGCTGTCTGTTTTAAATCGCCTGTTCAAATTATATGATGAAGATCCAGCAGATTTGGTGTTCTACCTTCGTGATGAAAATGAATCTAATGCTGACGAGCCGGGGAGCCGTTACGAGCTCAGAAGAAAATACTGGACGTATGCACTTCCTATTATCCAGAAGGCGCACGGTAAAGGCGGCTCCTTCTCAAATGTTAATCCGTCGAGAGATAATTGGATTAATGGATTCTTTGGTGTCGGCGGATTCTATCTGTGCTGTGTAGCGAACTATGATGCAGCGCGGGCGGAGGTCGTATTTGGCAGAGGTAATAAGCAAGAAAACAAAGCTGCCTTCGATAGCCTGTACACACATAAAGCGGAAATAGAATCAGCACTGGGCACGACGCTCCAATGGAACCGTGGCAATGATATTAAATCATCCAAGGTCTTCATTCAGCTGAATAGCGTTAGCATCGAGAACGAGACCGATTGGCTCCAGATGGCAAACTTCCATGCCGACTGGACAAAGAAGTTCTACGATGTGATTGTGCCCTATATTCAACAGGCATCATCTACCTTTTAACGTTTCTATACTTTTTAACGATTGCAGAAAGGGGTGTCGCTTTGAGTACCTCAACTGCCACGGCCTATAAATACAGCGTCGCAGGACACCTTTCTTTCAGTGCGCCTAAATGCGAAAAAGCCCAGAAATCAAGCGGTTTCTGGGCTAATCGTACATATTGGCTTTGTATCAAAGATAACGTCTTGATAGACCCGGCCTGCGGAACTTCGGGATTCCTCATCGCAGCCAGCGAATATCTGATGGAAGACGAGGAGCGAAAGCGGGAAGTTCTTTTCGATAAGGAGAATAAAGAGCACTATTTGAATCACATGTTCCACGGATACGACATGGACCGAACCATGCTCCGTATCGGTGCCATGAACATGATGGCTCACGGGATTGACAACCCGTGCATCGAATACAAAGACAGTCTGTCGGATCAGAATGAGGACAAAAACAAGTATTCATTGGTCCTGGCGAATCCGCCGTTCAAGGGAAGCTTGGATTACGATATCGTCTCGCCGGATCTGCTGAAGATCTCCAAGACGAAGAAGACGGAGCTTCTGTTCGTAACATTGTTCCTTCGCATGCTGAAAATCGGCGGTCGATGTGCCTGCATCGTTCCGGACGGGGTGCTGTTCGGTTCTTCGAAGGCACACAAGTCCATCCGAAAGGAAATCGTGGAAAACAACCGTCTGGAAGCCGTAATCTCTATGCCTTCCGGCGTATTCAAACCGTACGCGGGCGTATCTACGGCGATCCTTATTTTTACCAAAACCGAAGCCGGCGGAACGGATCACGTCTGGTTCTACGACATGCATTACGATGGCCTCAGTCTGGATGACAAGCGGAGTCCGATTGAGGAGAACGATATTCCGGATATCATCCGGCGGTTCCATCACTTG
>JALFXR010000124.1 GCA_022787405.1 Bacillota bacterium | reverse complement strand
CGAGGTTGTAAGACAGCTTGGTGCTACAGAGGTTTTCATTCTTGAGGAACCTATGGCTGCTGCAATCGGAGCAGGTATGGATGTTGACGGAACCACAGGCTGCATGATTGGCGACATAGGTGGAGGCACCACTGACATAGCTATAATTGCACTGGGAGGTATTGTATGCAGCACTTCCATCAGACATGCCGGTGATAAAATAAACGACGCTATAATTCAGTATATGAGAAAGAGACATGCTCTGCTTATCGGTGAACGTACTGCAGAGGAGCTTAAGGTTAATATAGGCTGTGCGTGCATGGACGTGGACGAACAGGGGAACGAAATCATAAAGACAATGAACGCCAGAGGAAGGGATATTATTTCAGGCCTGCCTAAAACTCTTGAAGTTACCAACAAGGATATGATGATAGCCCTTCAGGAATCCATGGATATAATAGTTGATGGAGTCAAGGGCACTATCGAAAAGGCACCGCCTGAGATTGCTGCGGACATTGCCGACAAGGGAATGGTCCTTTCCGGTGGAGGCGGAATGATACATAACCTTGATAAACTAATAAAGAAGAGAACAGGCATGGAGGTTGCCATTGCAGAGAACGCCTTTGAGGCTGTAGCTCTGGGAGCAGGAAAGAGCCTGGAAAACATAGAGAAACTTAAAATCTACGCTCAGAACGGCAGAAAGAGATAGGAGTCTTATTTATGCGCTGGATAAGAGAACACAAGTTAATATCTGCTATTGTTGTCATACTGCTTGCGCTGGTGATAATCTTTGTGGTGTCAGCAGTTACTGCGGGAAGCGGAAACGGGGCAACAGGTGCGCTTAACAAAGGGGTGTCCTTCGTTTCGGGAGGCTTTTCATCGGTGGTTAAGACCATAAAGGACAACGTAACAGGTATTTTTTCTTATAAAGCTTTGCAGGAGGAAATTGACGGCCTCAAAGAGGAAAATGACCAGCTTAAAAAGGAGCTGGCAGAGACCCGCCTTGACAGAGAAGATCTGGAACAGCTGAAGGAACTCAGTCAGGTGCTCAATTTTGAGTACACAGAAAAAGAATTTGACATGGTAACTGCAGACATTACAGCTATGGACGGGGCCAGCTGGACAGATAATTTTACTATAAACAGGGGAACCGAATCCGGAATCGAAGCAGGAGATGCGGTGGTAAACGGAATGGGCCTTGTGGGCAGAGTCTTTGAAACAGGAGATGGATGGTCAAAGGTTGTCTCTCTGGTTGATGAAGGGAGTAGCGTCAGCTTTAAACTGGTGCGCGACAGAAAACAGCTGGGTATAGCCTCAGGCGATAAGTCCGGAGGTATTTCAGGCTACATGATGGATGCCGATTCTACTGTTTCTCAGGGTGACATAATAGTAACATCAGGGTTGGGAACATATCCTGCCGGTCTGGTGATCGGAAACGTTAAAACGGTGGTTTATAACAGTAATACGCTGCTTAAGGAAATAACCATTGAACCGGCGGCAAACTTTAAAGGACTTGAAAAGGTTGCGGTGATAAAATGAAGTACTGGAAAGCGGCCATATTATTTACAATAGCCTTTCTGATACAGGCATCACTTCTGAATCTTGTGAGCATAGGAGGCGTTACGCCTAATCTTCTGCTGTGCCTGGTGGTGGTATTTTCCTTCCTTTATGAAGATGAACTGTACGGAATAATATTCGGAGCAGTATTCGGCGTGGCATATGACATCTGTTTCAGCTCTGTTACAGGCTATACAGCCATTGCGCTGGTTCTTACGTCATTAATGATATTAATAGTCAGAGAATATGCCAATATAGAGAATATCATAAATCTCTGGCTGGTCTCGGTGATATCCCTGTTTCTTTACTACTTTGTTGAATGGGGCCTCCTGCATCTGGCAGGAAATCCACTGGGAATTGTACCTATGCTTAAAATCCTGCCGTGGACAGGACTGTATTCTATTGCAGTAATAACCTGCATTTATCTCGTTTTAATAAGAAAGGTGATACGATATCGTAAAGACAGGTATTTCAGATGAGTAAAAAGATTCTTCAGTCCAGATATTATCAGCTTATAGCACTTGTTGCAATCCTTATGCTGGCATTATGCATAAGGCTTTTTGTGCTGACTGTAATTCAGGAAGATAAGTGGGCTGAAGCTGCCGTAAATCAGAATACCAAGGAAGTGGTTACTTCTGCGCCCAGAGGTGAGATTCTGGACAGGTACGGCAGAGTACTGGCAACCAACAAGCAGATTTTCACTGTTACATTTAATGTAAG
>JALFXR010000074.1 GCA_022787405.1 Bacillota bacterium | reverse complement strand
GCCCATGGATTACATTTCAGATGAGGATGGCTTTGATTGTTCATACAGTGAGAGCAATGTTGGAAGATGTCCTGAACAGTCGGCTTGCTGGACAGATACGGAATATGAACCAGCGCTCTGTTCTGGAGACGATAATGGACATATGTCAGCGTCTGAAGTGGAAGACGAATGGGATGAAGAAGAGTATGTTCTGTGCAGTGAAGATGTGAGAGATGAAGTGTTTGATGCAATACTGGATGAAATACCAGGGACATGGGAATACAGAGATGATGTGAAGGGAACAGTATGTACAATGACATTCGCAGAAGATCGCACTGTAAAGCTTGAAGGCTATAACGAATACTATGACACCGAAGAAAATGTTTCAGGAACATGGAAGCTTGTAAGAGACGACGATAAAGCAGTTCTGGTATATATGCTCGCGACCAGATCCATGCCAAGAGAAACTGAATTTGAACTGGATAACTATTACTTTGATGGAAGCATCGATTTATCGGGTCTAAAGTATTATGACAATACGAATGTTTCTTTCGGATCCGGATGGTTCTACAAAATATATTAATTTACTTTTGATAATAAGTCAGTAAGGAGGATGATAACAATGAAAAAGAACAGAATAATATCGTTTATGTTAGTTTTGACATTAATGGTTACAATGCTAATCACACCTTCAACAGTATCGGCGGCCAGTAAAATCCATATATCCAAGGCGAAGATAACGCTGTCATACACAACTTGCATATACGATGGTAAAGCCAAGAAACCGGCAGTAACAGTTAAGTACAAAAATAAAACGTTGAGAAATGGCAAGGATTACACGGTGGGGTATTCAAATAATGTCAAGCCTGGAAACGCTGTCGTAACAGTATATGGTAAGGGGAAATATACAGGAAGCACCAAAAGATATTTTAAAATAAACGGAAAAGTCACGAGGTATTATGAGGTGATGGGATGCGAAAATTTAACAGGAGATGTTTGGGCAAGAGATTACTTTGACATTGTATACGATAGCAGTAAAGGAAAAGTATTAAGTGTAAATGCATATCAAAGGGAAAAAGATTCTTTCCAATCACTATTAAGAAGTAATGGTATAAGGAAAACCGGTACATGGACATATAGATCCGTATGGGCATTAACGACACCATCAGTATTTGGATTTGATGCAACGCTGATATGTGTCGAATCAAAGTATAGAATTGATCCGTACGGAAAACTAGTAAGAACATATTCTAAATTACATTACGGTAGGAATATTACATAATGATAATTATTAGCCGCACAAATTTGTGCGGCTTTATTGATAGAGAAATTCTCTGCAAGGTGATATAATAAAACCATGGCAGTACAAAACAGACTTAAAAGAACAGCAATTATAATCACAGCAGGGCTGCTTTTGCTCCTGCTGTCTTCATGTAGTATCGATGGTTATTATACGGTTAAGAAAGATGCCGAGGACTATGCACGGGAGTATGTCAGTGAGTACGCTTCCGCATCAGTAAAGGATATTACGGCTGAGGATGTTCCGGAATATGAGGGGGATCCCTATGTAATTGTAAACGATAACGAGCCGGAGTTCAGCGATGCGCTTAAGACGGGAGAAGACTTTGAAGTTTATGGTCAGCTGGACAATCAGAGCAGATGCACAGCAGCAATTGCCAGCCTTTCCGTTGACACCCAGCCGGCAGGAAACGAGGAGAGAGGAGACATTTCCTCGGTTCACCCGTCAGGATGGAAATCCGGCATGGGCTGGGAGAGATGCCACCTGATAGGCTGGCAGCTTTCCGCTGAAAACGCCAACGAGAAAAATCTGGTAACAGGAACCCATTACATGAACGTAACTGGAATGCTGCCCTTTGAAAACAGAGTTGACTGGTACATAAGCGAGACCGGAAATCATGTTCTTTACGAAGTGGAACCGGTATTTCAGGGAAAGAACATGATATGCTCCGGGGTGCACATGCAGGCGGAATCAGTGGAAGACAACGGCCGGGGGATTTCTTTCAATGTATTCTGCTTTAACGTTTCGCCCGGGAAGGAGATAAATTACAAAACCGGGGAAGTCACCACCGTTGACCAAGAGGCGGCCGCTGCGAATACCTTCGAAAGGACCTACGTTCTTAACACAAATACAATGAAATTCCATTATTCAACCTGCTCAAGCGTCGGGCAGATGGCGGAACACAACAAAGAATACGCGACGGAATCCCGGGAGGAGCTTATCAAAAGGGGATTCTCCCCCTGCGGCAACTGCGAACCGTAAAACGTGAACCATAACAATGCGAACCGTAGAGTCGGATGAGCCGTGCCCGGTTTTGTGATATAATGCACCCATGAACAGGATTATTTTTCATGTAGATGTAAATAGCGCATTTCTCTCATGGGAAGCTACAAGGCGTGTGGCCCGGGGAGAACCGGATCTTAGGAAAGTACCATCAGTTATCGGTGGTGACCCTTCAAGCAGGACCTCCATAGTAACTGCGAAATCCAGTCCCGCCAAGATGTACGGAATCGTAACGGGGGAGCCTGTCAGCGCGGCCTTGAGAAAGTGCCCGGAGCTGGTTATTGCAAAGGCAGACTTCAAGCTTTACGGGGAATGCTCCAGGGCCTTCAAGGGAATCTGCAGGGAATTCACGCCGGTTGTTGAGGAGTTTTCCATAGACGAATGCTTCATGGACATGACGGCAATGGGAAAGCTCTACCCGGATCCCATAAGAGCCGCCCACATGTTAAAGGACAGAATCCGTGATGAGCTTGGTTTCACTGTGAACGTGGGGGTTGCACACAACAAGCTGCTGGCAAAAATGGCCAGCGACTTCACCAAGCCGGACAGAGTCCATACTCTGTTTGAGGAGGAAATCAGCAGCAAGATGTGGCCTCTGCCTGTGGGAGAACTGTTTCTCTGCGGCAAGGCCAGCACACAGAAATTACGCAGGCTTCAAATAAATACAATAGGAGACCTGGCATCCGCCGATGCAAAGGCAATACAGCTTGTTCTGGGAAACAAGCTGGGAATGCAGCTCTGGCGTTATGCCAACGGACTGGACGATTCGCCTGTAAGTGCCGAGAGGGAAGCCCCTAAGGGCTACAGCAACGAGCTGTCATTTGACGATGACATAACAGAGCGGAGACAGGGGGAAAAGGTGCTTTTGCATCTTGCCGATAATGTTGCAGCCAGGGTGCGGGCAGACGGAGTGCGTGGCTTTTGCGTGTCCGTAACCATCAGGGGAAACGACATGAAGCGCCGGTCTCATCAGCACAAGCTTGATGCAGCAACGGACAGCACCACGAAGATTTACGAAACGGCAGTGGCACTCTTCGGGGAACTGTGGGATGAGAAAATGCCTTTGCGTCTCATAGGACTGTCCCTTTCCGACATGGAGAAGGAGGGGGAGGGACAGATTTCTTTCTTTGATATGCAGACAGCCGGCGATAATGAGAAAGATAAAAATGCCGACAGAGCCGTGGACGCCCTAAGGGAAAAGTTCGGTGCAGATATCATCAAGCGGGGCGGGATGATTGATTCGGGGGTTACTCTGAGAAAGAAAAAATAGGTTTCATAAAAAAATTGCAGTTTTTTTTAAAAAAAGTGAACCTTTTTTGTGAGCCGGGTGCTCTGTATAGTTAGAGAATTAATTAGGCGAACAATTTTAGATAAGGGCAAAATCGCCGAAAGGCGATGACGCAAAGCTATGTGTCTAAACATTTCCGTCCGGAAGGGACGAAATGCATGACCGACAGGCTGCACAGCTATCGTATGTGCAGCCTTTTTAATTCCGGTAAGTTTATTATTGATTTTGGAAGGAGGAAAAAATGTTCAGAAGGAAATGGCTGGCTTCTGTAATATCAGTGGTGATGGTATTCGCATTCATGCCGATATCGTCATTTGCACTTGATGATTTCGGAGTGCAGCCGGCAGAAAACACTGAAGTATCGGTACCTGATGCAGAGCCTGCTGCGGATTCCGACACGGAAGC
>JALFXR010000011.1 GCA_022787405.1 Bacillota bacterium | reverse complement strand
TCCTCATACATGTATACCTGGTGCCCTATCTGTGATAAATGGGCAGAAAACGCAAACCCTGCATTGCCGCCTCCTAATACCGCAATCTTCATATTTTTTGCCTCCTTTTTAATTTATACAAAGATATGAAGCAAAACTTATGCCAATCAAAAAAGCCTTGAAATATCAAGGCTTTTATACTTTCTAACATTATTTAATTCTGTTTTTTCTCAATTTGACAGACATTAAAAAAGACATTTCTCTTTTTGAGAAAAGTAAAACTACATTTCTTTGAGTCTTCTATACAAAGTAGCGACACTCAGTCCTAAAATCCTTGCAGCCTTTTCCTTTCCTTCTGTGGAATTGCCGTATACCCTGATGGCTTCTCTTATATATTCATCTTCAACGTACTTTAGCGGTTTGAGCTGAAGTTTACCCTCTGCAGAATCATGTAAAGCTGTAACTTTCTTAGGCAGGTCGTTAATTGTAATATACTGTCCTGTAGTTATATTTACCGCATATTCCACCGCATTTTGCAGTTCTCTTATATTACCCGGCCAGTCGTATTCAAGGAGCGCATCCAGTGCAGTCTTTTCAAAATCAAATAAATCCTTATGAAGTGCCTGAGAATAGATACGCAGGAAATACTCCGCCAAATCTATGATATCCATTCTTCTTTCTCTTAATGAAGGAATCGCAATAGGAATAACACTCAGTCTGTAAAATAAATCTTCCCTGAATTCCCCGTTTGCAACAGATTCCTCAAGATTCCTGTTGGTTGCGGCAATTATTCTTACATTGATGTCTATGTCTTTATTGCCTCCTAACTTTTGTATCTTTCTGTCCTGAAGAGTTCTGAGAAGTTTTGCCTGCAGATGAATAGGAAATTCACCTATCTCGTCAAGAAAAAGTGTGCCGTTGTTAGCGAGTTCAAACTTTCCTATTCTACCTCCCTTAAGGGCTCCTGTAAAAGCTCCTTCTTCGTATCCAAAAAGCTCACTCTCAATTAAGTTTTCCGGAAGAGCCGCGCAATTTATAGCGACAAAAGGTCCGTCTGCATGGGAGCTTGCTGAATGTATCGCCCTTGCAAAAAGCTCCTTTCCAGTACCGCTTTGACCCTGAAGTAAAATCGTAGAAGTGCCTTTTGCAAAACGTTCAGCCTGAGCCTTTATTTCCTTGATTTCCATGCTGCTGCCAATGATGTAATCAAAGGACATATTATATCCGTCATTCTGAAGCTGTTTAACAGTCTGCTCCAGTTTTCGCCTCTGTTCCTCTTCATGAACCTTCATTATCAGCAGTTCAGATATCCTCTGTATAAATTCCACAAAGTCTTTATTCTTTTCAATAAGACGGTTTATATCCTCTTTTTCGTGTGCGTAAATTCCTATACCTCCCAGGACCTCTATCCCGTCCATTATTGGCATACAGATTATAGAATTTACATCACATTCTTTCTTTTTAGGGCATGAAAAACATCCCTCACAAGTATTCTGGCAGTCAGTCGCAATAACCATTTTTCTCGATTTAATGGTATTCACCAAAATTGAATCCGAAGAAAGCCTCTCCGGACAGTCTCCTGCATTTTTATTAGTACTGTCTGCTACAAGAAGCATATCTTTATTGCAGATTATTACCTGCATTCCTGCAACAGTGCTGATTATAGTGCTTGTTTTCTGCACATATTCACGTATATCTGCTAAATTCATATGACTACATGCCTCCTGTATTTAGGGATAAAGGCCGCCCGGTTGGAGCAGCCTTTATTTTTTATTTTATTTATTTTACTAGAAAAGAGTCGTTTTGGCAAGATGTCTTTATTTATCGTAAGTTCTGAAAGCAAATACAGGCAGATCCATATCTGCAAAGAATTCTTTGTACAGATATCCAGCAGTACCTATATCTGTAGAACCCATTCCTATAATGGATGCACAAATGATTTCTTCATCATTGGTACGTCCTGTTTTTCTTCCTACTACGATTTCAGGCATTTCTGCATGTATGTTTTCTTCTGTAATCTTTCCTGCATGAACGAGCTTGAGAAGTTCTCCTCTGTGAGAATTCTGTGCCCAGCTGTCTACAACAAGCTTATCACACTTAAGCGGAATATTTTCATCAAGTTCCTGGAATGAGCCTAAGGAAAGAACTGTAGCACCCGGCTTAAGCCATTCATACATTACAAGCGGTTCGTCTGCTATTGTAACCGTGATGATAAGGTCAGAGCCCACACAACATTCCTCGTTGCTTTTTACAGGTGTAACCTTAACATTTAATTCGCTGTTAAGCTCTTCAGCACACTTTACAGCAGCTTCCCATCTGATATCTGCCACCTTGATTTCTTCAAGTTCCTTGCAGCTCTGCGCGATAGCTCTTGCGTTCATTCTTCCCTGAACACCTGCTCCTATTATTCCTGCCACCTTAGTATCGTTTTTGGCAAGGTACTTGGATGCTACGCCGGCTGAAGCGCCTGTTCTGATATCTGTAATAAAGCTTCCGTCCATTATTGCAAGAACTTCACCTGTTCTTGCCTCATTCAGAATGATAACTCCGCCTATATAAGGGATGCCCTTCTTTGCATTATCGTTAAATCCCCATACCCATTTAATACCGGAAATATCCAGATCCTCTCCTATATATGCAGGCATTGCATTGTATGAACCGCCATATGGAGGCCAGTCATTGCTTTCTCCTGTATCAAGTGTAATCTTGGCAGGCATGTTAACGTGATTGTTTGCATGTGCTGTATATACCTTTTCTACAATTTCTATTGACTTCTTCATGTCAAGAATTTTTTTAACATCATCTTTTGAAATAAGTTTTACATTATTCATTTTTATTTCCTCCTGATTTATGACAAATATTTAGAAAGGACCATATCCTGTCATTACCGCTATAGCAAGTACTATGCATACCCATACTGACCATAAGAGGACCAGAGGAAGGGCATATTTAAACCATTTTTTAAATGATACGCCTGCAAGTCCGAGAGAAGCCATCAGTATAGGATGAACAGGAGTGATCATATTCCAGAACCCGTCTCCGCATTCAAATGCAAGAACTGCTGTCTGTCTTGTTATTCCAAGTACATCTGCTAATGCAGACATGATAGGCATTACTACAACAGCCTGGCCGGATGATGACGGAATAATAAAGTTTACAAGTCCCTGTGAAATGTACATTCCCCATGCTGCCATAACTTTCGGCAGATGGCTGAGAGGAATTGATGTTGCATATACGAGAGTATCAAGAATATTTCCGTCCTGAAGTACTATAAGAACTGCTCTGCCGAAGCATACCAGCATAACTGCCGGTGCGATATCTTTGCAGCCTTCAACGAACTCGTTTATTGTGGCATTAAAATCACCTTTGAAGTAAATCATTCCCACTGCTATTCCCATTACAAGAAATACTGCTGCAAACTCTGCCAGATACCAGTCAAACTTTATAACTCCGAAAACTATCACAGCAATTGTTAATGCCAATATTACCAAAATTATAGAGTCTGTCTTGTTAAACTCCCTTTCCTCCATATTTCTTATGTTCTCAGGAAGTTCGTTGAGATCAATCACCTGTCCGCTCTTTTTAAACTTACGACCGTAATATAAAGTGTGAACTACAGCAATAACCAGCGCTCCAACACCCAGAAGTATTCTCAGTCCCAATCCCGAAAAAATAGGCAGATCACAAATTCCCTGTGCTATTCCCGTATTAAATGGATTTAATGCTCCTGCTGAATATCCGCTGTAAAGACCTACTACAGCCATTGCAACACCTACAACAGGGTCGTAACCCATCTTTATTGCAATAGGCACCAGGATTGCTACCAGAGGAATTATTTCCTCTCCCATTCCATATGACATGCCGCCTACAAAGAATGCTGTCATAATAATTGCAAGAAGCAATCCTTCACGTCCGGAATTGTTCCTGATAAGTTTGTTCAGTCCTGCTGTAATAGCTCCGGATTTAGTCATAATTGCAAAGGCGCCTCCTACTACAAATATGAACCATGCAATGTCAGAAGCATCTAGCATGCCGTTGTAGATGGACTGCATAAGCGACATTAAACTTGTAGGATTAGACTCGGTGGACGCATATGTTCCTGCTACAACTACTGTTCTGCCTGTTGCCTCATGTACTTCACGCTCAAACTGACCTGCCGGAACTATATAAGTGCATATCGCTGAAATTATTACGAGAATAACCAGCAGCGTGGCTGTGTCCGGAAAACGGAATTTAAATTTTTTCTTCTTCTCCATTTGATTGTCCATTTTTTTCCTCCTGTTTTTTCCCCCTTTTGCCTTATTTATAATTTCGTTCTAATAAACTAGCACAAAATGTGCCAAACTATATAACTGTGTATTTATCAGTGTTTTTAAGATTTTACAATTTTTATTTCTCAAAATGAAAACATCAAAAACAGTTTTTTATCATTTTGATAATTCCTGTTTTTCCAAAGACGGCCAAAGCCGCCATTTATTGCATCACATATTAAAAAAAGCCTGTGCCAAACTAGTAATGTAATAGGAGGTGAACAAAATGTCATTACAGGATAAGATGAATGTTAATGCAAAGCCTGCATTAAACAGCTTAAAGACAGAAGTTGCTAACGAGCTTGGCTTATCTAACTACGAACAGACTGATAAGGGAAACCTTACTGCTAGACAGAACGGTTATGTTGGTGGTTATATGACTAAGAAGTTAGTTGAAATGGCTGAAAGACAGTTAGCCGGAAAATAACCTATAAGATTGGATAAATTCAAAAAGGCCGCACTCCTTGTGCGGTCTTTTTGCATATCACAGCCTCAGCTGTATCTTTTCTCCAAACATCTTTTTTACCCTTTTTTTAAGCTCCGCGTGTTCAGGCAGTTCCAGTTCCGGATCCCTGTCTATCAGATCACGTGCCACATATTTTACCTTCTCAAGCATGTCTGCATTCTTTACAAGGTCTGTAATGTTAAGTTCAGGCAGTCCATGCTGCCTGGTGCCGAAAATTTCTCCCGGCCCTCTCAGTTTAAGGTCCTCTTCTGCAATTACAAATCCATCCTCAGTGGAACACATTATCTCGTTACGTTTTCTTGCTGTTTCGCTGTCGGAGCCACAGATAAGTATGCAGTAGGACTGATGTCCGCTTCTGCCTACTCGTCCTCTGAGCTGATGGAGCTGTGCCAGTCCGAAACGTTCACAGTTCTCGATGACCATAACTGTTGCATTGCCAACATCTATTCCGACTTCTATAACAACAGTGGATACAAGTACATCAATCAACCCTGCCGCAAAGCTTTCCATTACGGCATCCTTTTCCTGCTGCTTCATGGCGCCGTGAACCAGCCCTATCCGCAGGTCCGAATAAAGTTTTCTGAGTTCTTCATATATTTCCTCAGCTGATTTACAGTCTATTGCCTCAGATTCTTCTATCAGCGGCGCAACCACATAGGCCTGTCTTCCCTCTTTTACCTTTCCTTCCACGAAATCGTAAATTTTTTTGCGGCTGTCCCCATATCTTAAAAAAGTTCTTATAGGCTTCCTTCCTGCAGGCAATGTGTCTATAACTGAAATATCCAGGTCTCCATAGAGAATCACTGCCAGGGTTCTCGGGATAGGTGTCGCCGTCATTACGAGAATATTAGGATTTTCACCTTTCTGTGCGAGCACTGTTCTCTGATTTACTCCGAAACGGTGCTGCTCGTCTGTGATAACCAGTCCCAGATTGGCAAACTCAACATCAGGCTGTATGACTGCATGAGTTCCTACAAGTATGTCAATCTTCCCTGATTTAAGGTCATCCAGTATTTCTGAGCGTTCCTTTGCTCTGGTGCTTCCTGAAAGAAGTCTTACATCAATACCCAGAGGCTCAAAATGCCTTTTTAAAGTGGCAATGTGCTGTTTTGTCAGTAATTCAGTAGGCGCCATCATAACGGCCTGAAAACCGCTTTTTACCGTCTTATACATTGCCAGCTCGGCCACGGCCGTCTTTCCTGAACCTACATCACCTTGAACCAGCCGGTTCATGGCTCTGTTGCTCTCAAGATCTTCTTCAATCTGCTTCAGAGTTCTTTGCTGACCCTCTGTAAGTTTAAAGGGTAATATATCCAGAAATGGCTGAAGCGTGACTTTCTTACTTATAGACACCCCTTTTTCACTTCTTTCCCGTCCGCGTTTGATATAAAACAATCCGCTCTGAAGTGTGAGAAGTTCCTCGAAGATCAATCGGTATCTGCTTTCCAGCACAGGTCTTTCTGCCAGAGGAAAATGTATATTCTCTATGGCGTAGGCCGGGTCACACAGATTGTTATCACGCACTATTTTTTCCGGAAGCCACTCCTTTATCTCTCTTGCTGTTTCTCTTACAGCCAGCTGCATGGAACGCATCTGTCCCTGGTAGAGTCCTTCAGTTAGCGGATAAACAGGAAAAAGCCCTCTGACATCGTCTTTATCGCCTGTAATGTGAAATTCAGGATGGGCCATCTGCCGCCTGCCGTTGTTCAGCGTAATCTTTCCGAACAGAGTAAGAGCCTGACCGAGCTTAAAATAATCCGCCAGATATTTTCCGTTAAAGAACAGCAGCTCCAGGCTTCCGGTATTATCCTCCACAAGTACTCTGAGAAGACGTTTTTTGCTGTATGGATTACCGCTCACCTGTTTTGTAACAACGTGAACCTCCAGCAGCACATCCTGATTGAAAGGCGCTTCCATTATGGTCACCGCATGACGTCTGTCCTCATACTTTCTCGGAAAAAGATAAAGAAGGTCCTCCACAGTGTGTATATTCATTTTTCCAAGAAGCTCAGCCCGTTTTTTTCCTACCCCTTTTATAGAGGTTACGCTGTCTGCCAGCTTCAGAGTTTTATCTGAGCCCATATTCCCTCACAATTTCTATATTTCTTGCAGCGATTTTTTTTGATTTTACACCGACTATCCTTAGTACAATCCGTCCGCCCTTGTCGGGCATCATTGTTTTCATCTGTTTCTCCAGGCTGTTAAGTATGGCAGTGCAGTTTTCCTTTATGCTTGCACCAAAAGACATGATTACAAAAAATTCAAGGCAGTATCCGTCTTCAGTCTCCTTTATAAAAATATTTGAAGCAAGTTCGCCAGTTGAAACCTTCTGATCTATGCCTCCCAGAATTTTCCCCTTTTCAGAAGCGCAAAGCACCTTGCCTCCGGTCCCGGCAATTGAAGACAGCACTGCCTTCGCAAATATTGTATCGTTTAATCTTATTTTTCCATATTGTGTTGTGCGTTCAAGGGACATGTCCGCTCTCCTTTCACCTTTCACTGCATGAAGGTCTTAACTTTGTACTGCTTTTAATATACCACAATTCTGCACACTTTCCTATGATTTTTCATAGAATATATGGGGTGTAAGAAATGAACAACAATTTTCGCAAAAAAAAATGTTTTGACATATATAAAGAAACCAAGGACATAGGGTTCGTGCTTCTGGTCTTCGGTGCTGTTACAATATGCGCCTTTTTCCTCCCTCCAAAAGCATGGATCATACTCCTTGGTGTCTTGCTTATCATATGTGGTTTTACTTTGCTTAAACGCTGACGTCTGTGCATATGCGCACTAATCGTCACCAGCCAGCTCTGTCAGATCATAAGGTGTGGACTGGTATACAAAGTAATTAAGCCAGTTTATGTAAAGAAGGCTTCCGTGAGCGCGCCAGTTTACTACCGGCGGATTATCTGGATTGTTATCAAGATAATAATTCTCCGGTATAGCCGTTCCCAGTCCTGCGGCCTGGTCTCTTCTATACTCAGCATCCAGTGTCATCGGATCATATTCAGAATGTCCCATAGCAAAGAACTGCCGACCTCCGTTTCTTGATACAAGATATACGCCTGCCTCATCTGAAGATGCCAGTATTTTGAGTTCAGGTATTGCCTCTATATCCTCTCTGTTCACTGTAGTATATCTTGAATGTGGAACATAAAATGTGCTGTCGAAGCCTCTTAGCAACATGGAATGAGGATAATCTGCAGTATGTGCATAAACTCCGAAAAGCTTTTCGGGCAGCAGATGTTTTTTTATTCCGTAATGATAGTACAGACCTGCCTGTGCACCCCAGCATATGTGAAGTGTACTGTGAACGTTTTTCTTGGACCATTCCATGATTTCTGTAAGTTCCTGCCAGTAGTCCACTTCTTCGAATTCCATAAGTTCCACAGGCGCTCCTGTTATTATCATTCCGTCGAATTTTTCTTCCTTGACATCATAGAAGGTTTTATAGAATGAAAGCAGATGATCTTCAGTAACATTGTGGGATTCGTGGCTCTTGACACGAACCAGCGTCAGTTCTATCTGCAGAGGTGTATTCCCCAAAATTCTTGAAATCTGGGTTTCTGTCTCTATTTTTTTAGGCATAAGATTCAGGAGAAGTATTCTTAAAGGTCTTATATCCTGAGTTATAGCCCTGGTTTCCGTCATGACGAAAATATTCTCATCCGCCAGGGTCTGAACCGCCGGCAGATTATTAGGTATTTTAATGGGCATTTATTTTTTCCTCCGGTTTTTTAATTTATACCGCTGCCAGCGCCTGCTCAATATCAGCAATAAGGTCAGCTGCGTCCTCAAGTCCCAGTGAAACTCTAACAAGATCAGGCCCTACTCCGGCAGCCACCAGTTCTTCATCGTTCATCTGGCGATGAGTCGTTGTAGCAGGATGCAGGCAGCATGAACGTGCATCTGCAACATGTGTCTCTATAGCAATAATCTTAAGGTTTTCCATGAATTTTCCTGCAGCTTCTCTTCCGCCCTTAACGCCGAAGCTTACTACACCGCAGGCTCCATCAGAAAGATACTTTTCTGCCAGTTCATAGTCTCTGTCTGACTTAAGCTTAGGATATGTCACCCAGGCAACCTTTTCATGGCCTTCAAGGTACTGAGCTACAGCCATAGCATTTTCACAATGACGCTTCATTCTCACATGAAGGCTCTCAAGCCCCAGATTGAGTATGTAGGCACTCATAGGAGCCGGAGTAACACCCAGGTCACGCATAAGCTGAACCGTGGCTTTTGTGATATATGCTCCCGCAAGGCCAAATCTTTCTGTATATGTTACACCGTGATAGCTGTCATCAGGAGTGCAAAGTCCCGGATACTTTTCAGCATATTTCGTCCAGTCGAATCTGCCCGAGTCAACAATGGCTCCGCCTACTGCGCTGCCATGGCCGTCCATGTACTTGGTAGTGGAATGAGTAACGATGTCTGCACCCCACTCAAAAGGTCTGCAGTTTACAGGTGTAGGGAATGTGTTATCTATGATAAGCGGACATCCGTGATCATGTGCCGCTTTAGCAAATTTTTCTATGTCCAGAAC
>JALFXR010000006.1 GCA_022787405.1 Bacillota bacterium | reverse complement strand
TGACTGAAAATCGCACAGGAAGACACATCTGATGCAGATTTTATCCACAGATTGCTCTGAAACTGGCGAAGTCTCAGAAAGGAAAATGTCTAAATTTCAACGTTTATTCGATGGAATTCATTATTGACATTTAGAGAGGTGCTGGAGGCGGTAGCCGATGCTGGAATGCCGGCATCGCTTGATACTATGGTGCTCAGCTGCGATGGGAAGAAAAAACCGGTCAGGGGCTGGATTGGCAAGAAGGATCCGGAGACGGACGCTGAGTACAAGGCCATATTCTTCTCACTAGAACCTGAGCGTGATAAGGATTCCGGCTCTGATAAGCCTGCCTCATCAAAGCCTTCGCTGGCGCCTCGAGGCGCACCGGAGAAAGCCGCCGGTAAGGAGGTGTACATAAGAACCTTCGGTTACTTCGATGTGTTCGTTGACGGAGAGCCCATTGCTTTCAAAAGCTACAAGGCCAAGGAGTTTTTAGCGTTGCTTGTGGACAGGCGCGGCGGATATGTGGCTGCTAGAGAAGCCATTAGCTATCTCTGGGAGGATGAAGCTGCAGATGAGAAAACCATGAGCCGGCTCCGCAAGGTCGCAATGCGACTAAGGGAGGAACTGAAGAGCTATGGTATAGAAGACATCATCGTCTCCGTGCAAGGAAAACGGCGAATCGATATGAGCAAGGTCAGCTGCGATTTCTATGATTTTATGAATGGAGTGCCGGGTAGCGAAAGTCTTTACAGAGGATTTTACATGACCAACTATAGCTGGGGAGAGATGACTGCCGCCGAACTGGACGGCATAAGCTACGATGAAGAGTAAATAATATTGCAAAGATTAGAAGCTATCACAAGTTAAGTGCTGGCTTTTTTAATGTGTCATAACAGACCTGCAATGCAGTTACTGGCTGAAAAATTTTTATCCCACGCCGCAGCCAAGAATACTCCCATCCTCTATAGGTGGAGGGATGAATTGGCGGACTTTCCGGCGTTCTTATTCGTTCTGCAAACCTACTAAACTACATTAACTTTCCAATATTTGTCAAAGCAAAAGCGTATTATACGGGCTAAAAGGCTGTTGCAACGCCCCCATATTCGCAAATACCATGAAAGTATTGGTTCAGAATCGTGTCACAATCGGGTCAAACGCATTGATACGATTGATCCGATTTGCTATAATAAGACCATTAACGAGAATGAAGGAGATGGCAGTATGCTTTTTAGGGAAAGTGAGACTATAGAGCTGAAAGAAATTGTTGTGGACGAAATCAAAAAGGAAATCATTGCTTTTGCTAACTGTGACGGCGGAAAGCTGTATATTGGCGTTCAGGATGACGGCACGGTGGTCGGCGTGGATGATCCAGATGGCGTGTCCCTGCAAATCAGTAATATGGTAAGGGATGCAATCAAACCGGATATAACAATGTTTCTGCATTATAAAATCATTGAAGAAGATGGGAAAGAAATTGTCGCTGTGGATATTCAGCGCGGAACGGATCGGCCTTATTATCTTGCAAAGAAAGGGATGCGGCCAGAGGGCGTATATGTCAGGCAGGGTTATTCCTCGGTTCCGGCTACCGACACGGCAATCCGCCGTATGATTAAGGAAACGGACGGGGACCGCTTTGAAGCAATGCGCTGTTTGAACCAGGAACTCACCTTTGAAGCTACGAAAAAGGAATTTGAGCTTCGGAATGTGGAATTTGGGCCACAGCAAATGCGTACTTTGAAGCTGGTCGATCAGGATAACCTTTACAGTAATTTGGGCTTGCTTCTGTCCGACCAATGCGTCCATACGATCAAGGTCGCTGTTTTTCAGGGAACAGACCAGACGGTATTTAAGGATCGGCGGGAATTTAGCGGGTCGCTGCTGCGTCAGATGAACGAAGTGTATGATTTTATTGACTTCCGCAATCAGACCCGTGCAACCATAGAAAAGCTGCTGAGAATTGACGTCAGGGACTACCCTGAAATCGCCGTCAGGGAAGCATTGTTGAATTTACTGGTCCACAGAGACTATTCCTTTAGTGCCAGTGCGCTTATCAGTATTTATACTGACCGGATTGAATTTGTTTCCATTGGTGGACTAATGCCGGGAATTGACCTGGAAGATATTATGGTAGGTATTTCCGTATGCCGGAACCAGGACCTTGCGAATGTATTCTACCGGTTGCATTTGATTGAGGCTTACGGCACCGGGATGGGAAAAATAATGAAGGCATACGAAGGCGTAGAAGAAAAACCTGTGATTGAAACCACGAAAAATGCCTTTAAGATCATACTGCCGAATATTAACGCAAAATATGAAAAGCGGAATGATCCCGCGCTTCCAGCAGAACCGCACAAAAATGCTCCTGTTGGGGTGATGCCCAGTGACAGAGAAGAAAAAGTGCTGGAATATGCCCGGACGCATGGCGCTGTTACAAGAAATGAAGTAATTGAATTGCTTGAAGTGAGTGCGTCCACCGCTTCCAGAGTTCTGAAGAAGCTGGTAAAGAGCAATCTGCTAAAGCAGAATGGAAAAGCAAGAAACACCAACTATACCATTTTAAAATAAGTAAACTATATGCCGAACAGCCTATTGGAGAAATCCAGTCGGCTGTTTGCAGTTAGGAGGGATGCCACATCACACAAACGGAAGTTAACGCCGTATTTGACGAGCAGGTACGGATTTGTGCCGACAAGCTGAAACGGAAAACCAAAGAATATACCGGGGACGATACGGACCGGCTGGGTGCGTTTAAGGCGGCTGCCGCATTGCAGCATACCACGCCGGAGCGGGCCCTTGCCGGGATGCTGGCGAAGCATATCGTTTCCCTGTATGACATGTGTTTTGACGAAGGCTTGTAGCTTAAATTCCTTATCGTATCGCATAGATAAATCCTCCTCAATATTAAATATATCATTGTTTTATGGATTTATCGACTGCACTTAAATGTTACTACTCCACTGTTTTCATATTACGCTAGAGGTAAATTCCAGGTATAACGGTACCATGCTGCAGGAATTGCGGTGTCCTAAAGCTGGAATGATGGCGAAATTCAAACAGGATTCGTCATTTTCCTCGTAATAAAAGCTTACGGAGATTGTCACGCCGGAGGCGTGGAGAGTGGACTTTGCACCAGATCTAAGCGGAGTGATGCTTGTGACTCATAGACCACTCCGATGAGTACATAGAGAAACATATGCGATTTTAAGGAGGAAAACAGTTATGGCAGTTTTAGGTAAATTTAATGATGAAGAAGGCAAAATCAGCAACAGCGCCGGCAAGTACCGGGTAATGCAGGTAGTTCTCAGGGAGAAATTCGTAGGAAAAGGCTCTAAGAATTTTCGTGAAATAGAAGACCTGTGCAATGAGCAGTACGCTCAGGGATACAGACTTCACACCTTTGCTCAGTCCACTGCAAATTCTGCGGGATTTGGTGGAGGAGACAGAACCGTGTGCAACCTGGTATTCGAACGGATTAATGACTAATCACTTTTTGGTTTATCACTCATTCTGTGAGGAGCTATTTATTGCATAATGTAATTACCGAATATTGCAGAACAAAATGGAGAATGCGAAGGGAGCGCGAAAGAAACCCTGAATTGCGGCATCTTCGCAGAAAAGCTTTGCCAACCTTCCGATTAAAATCTCGCCAACTTTCCGATTAAAACCTCGCCAATCTTCCGAAAAACTATGGTAATGTCTCAGAGAGCGTGTATACTATAGACAGGCCGGAAATTATTATGAGGTGAAAGCAATGAAAGAATACAAAAAGAGAATTGCTGATAAAACACTTAAGGCAATGGAGTTAAAAATAGATACGGATAGAATGAAGGCCCCTTCCTTCATGATGGTATTGACCGGAATCGGTGACTACGCATACCGCAGAAAGGATGGAGTATGTGTTGTTCCTATAGGCTGTCTAAGAGATTAGCTCCGCTACACTGAACATTAAAACGAGAGACGGGTGAAGGTTAAGATAGCGGAGCTTTGATTGAATTGTGCAGAAAGGATTAAGAATAACAGATGCAGGAAATATCGAGAATGATAATTGAAGAGTATTGCAGGAAGAATCCGAGAACGAAGAAGGCGGCATTTTTGTCGGATATGGTTGATAAGTCCTATGATTTGGAGTATGAGCCGTCTGAGTGGGAGATGCTGCATTTAGCTGAACTGATAGATCGTGAAAGAAACCCTGAATTACAGGAGGCGCTCGAGGACCTGGACGACTTCATGTGCATATGAACCTGATGCCTGCGAAATATTCCATCGAGAAACGCAAATGGAAAGAATATTCTAGTGCATAATGATTACCTCTATGGTGATGGTGCTACTTACGGAGAGAAGGCTTGGAGTATGACTCAGTCAGCTTCAGATACGATGACTCATGGTGAGCTCCCTGAAGGGCCTTTAGCAGGGGTATCAGGTACGGCAAGAGTTACTCTTATATATGAAAAGTCAAATAAGACGGTATTGTCAGGTAATGAAAATGTAGCAGGCGGTGATACTGAAGAAGTTAGTATGCAGGCAGCAGCTGTATATCCATCAACAGATGGAAATAGGGAATATTGGATATGGTGTTCAGGGTATAAGGTAATTGACTGGGGTGTAGTGGCTCCAGAGGTTACAATATCCAATGTCACTGAAAGCAGCGCAGATATATCATGGACTGATACCTTATCTCAGTTCGAGGGTACCGGTCATAGCTACAGAATTGAAATTAGTAAAGTATCAGATTTCAATACAGTTGTAAAGAGAACTAGGTGGAGTTCATTGAAATACTCTATAAGTGATCTTGACGCTAATACTACTTATTATGTAAGGATACAAGCAATTAGGAAAATAGTAGATGGCGATAGCTCATTTATGAAATCATCCGACTGGTCTGATACATATGAATTCACTACACTGGCAACTGAAGCTGATTAATTATTGATTGTATGAAGAACACGAAAGCTTGACATTATAGGAAGGAGAGCGCAACATGGAAGATTTAACGTATGCAATAAACGAGTTGAATGAAATAATGAAACTGGTAAACGATAGTCTGCTTGACATTTCAGGGAAGCTGGATGACATATCGGATCAGCTGACAGAAATCCAGGGGGGATATATTGAGAGCTCATCTCTTAATGATGTGGTGTCGAAACTGGATGATATTTATGAAGAAGTAGCTTCGGTAAGCTCAAGCCTGTAGCGGCAAACTATAATAGTACTATCATTGTCGATGCCCAAAAAGTCGGCAACCTGCGTGCAGTTATCTGGGTTGCAAGGGATGTGTGCATGAAGTTATAGGAAAACAGGAAAAAGCCTTGGAATGAATGAGTGATATTTGAATTTTACAGCTTAATAAAGTAGAATAATCTTAAAAAAGAGGGTATTGACAGGAGGCGCAAAATGTCTGAATTACAAAAGAACATGGTAGATTACTTTGTTATATGTATTAATGAATTTGCTAAGAGATATGACATAGGTCCGGATGATGCAATTGTATATCTTGATAAATACAATGGCCTTCAATTTCTTGAAGAATTTTATGATGTCCAGCATATGCTTTCCTTTGATGAGACAGTAGATAATCTTACTGTTATTTGTCAGAAGCATGGAGGTGGTTTATCATGATTTTGTATCATGGATCAAATGTTGAAATTTCAGATATCGATTTTGATAAATGCAAACCGTATAAGGACTTTGGAAAAGGGTTCTACCTTACATCATTAAAGCATCAAGCTGTCCGTATGGCAGAAAATAAAGCTGCGTTATTTGGCGGTGAACCGGTTGTAACGGTTTATGAAGTAGATAATGACATAATGTCTAAGGAAGAGCTCAATACGAGAAGCTTTCCTATGAATCCTACAATAGAGTGGGCACGTTTTATTGTGAATAACCGCAATAGGAAATTTGATGATTCTGCAAGTGAGGAATGCAACATTGATGCAAAATATGATGTTGTATTAGGTCCGGTAGCTGATGATGCTATTGCTGCTACAATCAGAAGATATATGGGTGAAAAGCTTGATGAAGAAGGTTTACAGAAAAAACTTACATATAAGGAATTGAGTAATCAGTATTCATTCCACACGTCGAAGGCCGTATCTTATTTAAGGAAGGTAGGGACTTTAAATGAGTGATAGAGAATTTTTAGTAGAAGCAAACGTCCAGGATGTATTGAAATACATCATAACTGAAAACAAACTACCTATAATGGATGCTATGCGTCAGTTTTATGCATCAGAGGTTTTTAAGAAACTCCAGGATTATGAAACAGGCCTGTATCTGGAAAGTCCGGGGTATATCTATGAGATGTATCGTAATGAAGTGATGAACAACGGCCTGGTACAGGATGAAATTTGATCTATACATGTTAACTTCCGAAGATCGTGTGACTAATTCTTGAAGAACTCCCGGTTGGATCTGCAAGAATCCATCAATCAAGCAAAAAGAGCTTATGGCAGAAACCGACCGGTTAAATAAGCCACACCGGAACATACCAGTTCTTATCATCTACAGGAAGCAGATTATTTGCCATGCATACTACACTTCCGGTTCCTATCTCGACTTTAAGGGCAGGCTCCAGAACTTTGAAATTCTTAATGGCTGCTTTTCCCGGCGAAGCAGATTTTTTTATTTCTATCGGAGACAGCACACCATTCTGATATAGCAGAAGATCTATTTCTTTTTTATCCTTGTCTCTGTAATAAAATATAGGCGGTTCTTTACCGGCGTTCAGATAGCTCTTATATATTTCTGAGAATACATAGCTTTCGAAGAATGCTCCGGACATTGCACCTCTTTCCAGAGCTTCAGGGTTTCCCCATTTCAGGAGATACGCAGCTAGGCCCGTATCCAGGAAATGAAGCAAAGGCATTTTCACAACACGTTTGAGAGCGTTGTTATGATATGGCTGTACGAGTGCAACGATATGGGATGACACAAGAATTGAAAGCCATTTTTTCGCTGTTGGCGCAGAAATACCGGTAGCGTTTGCCAGTTCTTCATAGACAACAGGTTTTGATGTATGCGCAGCAACTACCGTCATGAAATTATAAAACTGCATTTCATCTGCAACCTGTGCGAGATCTCTGATATCACGCTGCAGGTAGGTGTCGACATACGAGCGGTAGTAAGTTTCCCAATCAACATTACTATCGGCGTAAAGTTCAGGCATGGAGCCTCTGAATATCCTGTCATAGATTTCATTTAGGTTTTTGCTGTTTCTTACTGATAAACGTTTCATGAGATTCGCGGCATCTGTGGTGAAAGGCTCGCTTGGCTCCTGATATATCTCGGAATCGGATAATCCGAGGAGATTCACAATGCCGACACGTCCTGCCAGGCTCTCGCTCACATTCTTCATAAGACGGAAAACCTGAGAACCGGTAATCCAGAAATCCCCTTTGTTTTTAGACTTGTCCACGCTCATTTTTATATACGGCAGCAGTTCTGTCGCATACTGTATTTCATCGATCAGTACAGGCGGAGAAAATCTTTGTAAAAAAAGTGCAGGGTCTCTTTTGGCAAGAAACCTTACGTCCGGATCATCCAAAGTTACATACTTCCTATCTATCCCTTCTTTTTTTTCTTCTTCAGCAAGTCTTTGCAGCAATGTTGTTTTTCCCACTTGTCTGGGACCGGTTAAAAGCAGAACCGGAAACATTTTGGAAACCTGTCTGACAGGTTCCTCTGCAGCTCTCTTGATATATGTCATGGCAAACTCCCTCTGGCTATTCTAAAATGTGATTTTATTATAGCCAACAACATCAGGCTAGTCAATAATATTCGGCTAAATTGGTGTCTGAGCATCAAAAAGCGGCAATAAACACCGCTTTTGCTTTTGTGCGAAAATAATGCTTGAAATGTATGAACGCGTGTTCTATAATATGATTACAGCATAAAGCAACGCGATGTTGCGTTTAGAGAAAGGAGGCATTATGCGTAGAAAAAACGAAGAGCTGATGACCCGGATAATTGAATACGCGGAAGATTTCTACCTTCAGAACAGTGCATCACCTTCAGTCAGAGCTATTGCCGGCGAGTTCGGCATTAACGCCAGTACTGCATACAGATATCTTGTTGAAATGAATGAACGCGGGCTCATAACCTATGACGGCAGCAGCATCGGTACTGAGAAGATAAATAAGCTGCAATCCGGCTCAGAGACAATCAAGGTGCCTCTGGTGGGAAGAATAGCTTGCGGCATACCCGGCCTGGCGGAAGAGAATATTGAAGAATATGTACCTCTTCCCAGGTCAATGTTTGGCGAGGGAGACTTCTTCATACTCAGGGCGAAGGGAGACTCGATGATTGATATCGGAATCGAATCCGGAGACCTTGTTGTGATCAGGCAGCAGTCTTATGCAGACGATGGTAAGGTCGTTGTAGCCCTTGTTGACAACGAGGCGACACTGAAGAGACTTTACCATGATAACGGCAGGATACGGCTGCATCCTGAGAACAGTAAGATGGATGACATTATTGTTGATGACTGTATCATTCAGGGAATAGCGGTAAAAGTTATCAAAGACATTATATAGAGGTAGCGGCATAAGAGGGGGCGATATTATTGAAGATTGTTGCAAAACCCATAAAAGCGATGGTGGTATTTGAATATAAGGGGAAGTTTCCAATACCATACAAGTTTAAGCTTCAGCTCGATGACGGCTCGGAACAGCTTATCAGAATAGACAAGAGATTAGACAGCTACAAACAGAAGATAGGCGGAATCGAAGCGATTATATATGAGTGCCAGAGTGTAATTGATGGAGTTGAGAAGAGATACAAGCTCAAGTACATTCTATCAAATTGCCGGTGGCAGTTATATGCAATATAAACTTAATATCAGATCTGAGGACATCCCGTTTGCCTGCTTGACCAGCTGTACATTATGCATGAATAGCTCTTGGCCATATGTAATATATGTATTCAGGTATAGTGTACGTTTCCCTAATAAGCATAGCTAGAGAGTCATTCGGATCAAAGAGCAAGTAGGCGTACTTGGTCAGAGGAGGGAAAACACAGTGAAGAAGGATATTAAACGTTATACTGTTACCTGCCCTAACTGTGGCAGGAAGCTTATGAGTGCAGTTACTGCAGACAGTGCAGAGATATACTGCCCTAAGTGCAAGACGATGTACGAAATCGAGATTAAGGACAAGCAGCTGCAAGTGAGAGAGGTTGAAGTAGAATACGCAGCTAACTATTAATTGCAACCCCGCACCCTCAGAGTTCACGAAAACTGAATACATTGAGGATATTCACGAGAACTGTCGGACTGGGCAACCAACGAGAACCCTTAGGGACAGCAGATGATATCCAAGAGTTTGTTATGAGACTGTATTTGGGAATCGCCATCAGGAGCCTGGCAAAACATTAGTAATCCTATTTTGGGATGATGTTTTGCTAGGCTCTTTTTATATGCAAATTCAAAGCTCTTTATTGGATTACTGATGTGAGTCAGCTCCGGTAAGGAGCTTTTATGAAATATATAAGAGGACCGTAACCTCCGGATTTTGAACAAGTTACATCAACATTTTCAAAATTCGGAGGTTACAGATGAAAATCAAATATGAATTCGTTACTGAGGAAACAGTAGAAATTGAAGTGTCGGAAGAAATGTATGAGGAATTAAAGGAGCTTGACAGACGAGAGTACAACAACAACCACAGAGAGACAAGAAGGCATAGTTCTCTTGATACAGGTCTTGAACATAGCGAATGGCTTAGAAGCTACAATTGTATTTGTCAACCGAAAAAGGGTCCACTGTTTTAACCGTTCAGATAGACCCTAAGTTCGTATACATTCAGTTCAATGGACTGAGCTTATGCACAGTCGCGAGTCGGCGGAGTCCCTATCAAAGACTCAAGCCGGCAGGAGCGTATTGTGCATAAGCTCAG
>JALFXR010000231.1 GCA_022787405.1 Bacillota bacterium | reverse complement strand
AAATACAATCCCCTGCTTTTCGACAGAGTGTATTCAATCCAATTTATTACAGCATATTTTACCAGAAAGTTTTATTCTCCAAAAGCAATATGTTGGAGAACAAGAAATTCAATAAAAGAATTATCGAAAGTATACGAGGATAAACTATTGCAGGAACTGAAAGATTTGGCGAATTTTTGTAGTGAACGCGAACTGAAATGCCAAATTGTGCTTATTCAACGGGACTATCAGAGTATAGAGCGCATATATGCGCAGGTACAGAACTGGGCTGATGTGATGGTAGTTTCAAGTCCGAGGGAATTGAATAACGTGATCCGTGCGTAAATGATTTAATCTTATATTGAAAGCTTCCTGTATACTTTAAATAGGTCAAGAGATTGACACAAAAAAATACCTCAAGTAAATTTAGATTATTACTGACCTGGCAGTTGGTAAAATCTAAAGAATACAAGAGGTATCTAAAATGAATGTTAAAGGCACAAAGAAAAAAAATCAAGTAGTAACAGCAAATATTTTTGAACAGCAGGAGCTTTTGAAGAAAGCAGAGGCAATCAGAGAAAGTCTTACAGCTTCAACCTGGCGTGAGTTGGAAACCAATGGTAAGTTCGATAAAAATGAAAAGCTCTCTTTTATTAGTGATGACATGCTTATCTTAGGATGCGATGTAGGCAGTGAAATACATTATCTGAGAGCTATTGATACCAGAGGCAGAGAACTCAGTAAGACTCCATTTCCATTTAGCAATGATTCTGAGGGATTCCAGAGTGCAAAGGAATGGGCAGTAAAAATAGCTGCTGAGAATAACAAGAACCAGATAGTTCTTGGCCTTGAGCCGACCGGTCACTACTGGTTTTGCCTTGCGACATGGATGATTTCAAACGGAATCAGTGTTGTTCAGGTGAATCCTTATGCTGTAAAGCAGACAAAGGAAGTGGAAGATAACAGCCAGCTGAAGGACGACAGGAAGGATCCGAAACTGATAGCAAATCTTGTCAAGGATGGCAACTTTGGCATGCCATACCTTCCGGAAAAACTTTATGCGGAGCTTCGCAGATTATCCATGTTCAGAGATCAGCTGAATGAAGACAGAATCCGGACAATCAACCGGATGCACAGAGAGATGAAGATATATTTCCCGGAGTATAAGGATGCGTTGGGAAAAGTTGATGGTGCATTCAGTCTGGAACTGCTGAAACAGGCACCATTTCCGGAAGACCTGACAGCACTTGGTGAAGATGGGATAAGACAAATTTGGCATGATGCTAAGCTTAGAGGACGCGGCTATAGCAGAGCAGGAGAAATCTTACAGTATGCGAAAGCAAGTGTTGGGATTAAGGATGGAGCCATTGCAGGTAAGGCAGCTATAAAGTGGTTTGTTCAGAAAATCATGGAGCTGGATGATGAACTTGCTGTTATAGAGAAGCAGATCAACCAGAAATGTCAGGAAATACCACATGCCGGTAACATTCTGGAGATATCAGGAATCGGAGAAAACACACTTTCCGGAATTCTTGCGGAGATGGGAGATATTTCGAGATTTGATGATGTTAAGGAAATACAAAAATTAAGTGGATTAGGTCTTGTAGCATGCAGCTCAGGAAAGCATAAAGGAGAAACCAAGATCAGTCACAGAGGACGCAAACGACTCAGATATTGGTTATTTCAGGCAGCAAAGTCAGCAGTGGCTCATGCGAAGGAATTCAAGGAACTCCATATGTACTACACGACACGAGCCGATAATCCGCTGAAAAAGATGCAGTCATTGATTGTGATAGCCTGCAAGCTTCTGAGGATCATCTACACGATTCTGAAGAATGGAACAGTCTATGATCCGAAGAAGATGTTGATGGATATTAGACGTCCGGAAAAGAAAGAAGCGCTTGCAGCGTAAGGTATTTTGACAGCATTACTTATTCCAGAGCCTTGCCGGGTTCCGGAGGATTCCGAAATCGTGCAGGGTTCTGGAAGGAAACCCGATAACGATGGAGTGCGATAGGTACTGCATCAGCACAATGACCAGCAGTCAACGAAGCAGGGGAAGCGTCCACGGAATATCCGTACCCTGAGGAGTAGCCAGGTCAGTAAAATCAAAATAAAAAACAAGAGCGGTAGCTTGCAGTAGTTTCCTCCGTAGGGCATGATCCTGTTTGAAAGCTTAGCAAGCACTCGGTGTATGAGCAGGTGGGACGAAGGAAGTTGGGACACGATCCCTTTAGACACGGAAGGTTCACCATCATAGTTGACAGAGGATTAATAGCCTTTATAAAGCAAAACAATGGGACGCTTTATAAACTATACTCTCTTTTGACGGTTCAGTACAAGATGCAATGACTGTCATACACTTCTGGCTCTGTTTTATGAGGTAAA
>JALFXR010000054.1 GCA_022787405.1 Bacillota bacterium | reverse complement strand
AAAGCTGGTGAATTCAAGGGGCATGCCGTGCTTTCTGTGAGCTATTCTTTCCTGTGCACCCAGGAAAAAGGTCTCAACATGGAAAGGGTTATGTCCATCGTGATCTGCACTGAACATGCGCGAAGGTCTGACTGACATGCTGCAGAGAATTGCTACATCCTCCAGTTCATCTTTTCTATCCCATAATGCCTCCAGCATATCATATGCAAAACTACTGGCTGTACCTACATATACCCTGTCACCGGATTTTACCAGCTTTGCTGCCTCTGCAGCGCTCATCATTTTTCCCTTATATCGTTCTTCCGCCATTTTTATTAACACTCCTTTTGTCTCTTTCTTTATTTCAAAAATGTTCCTAAAATATTTCTTGCCAGTGACGCACCTACATTACCGCCCAGCTTCTTGCCGAAGCTGCCGCCTACGGTCTGTCCGAGAGTCTTTCCCAGTTCTCTGCCGATGGTGTTTGCCGCTGCATTGGCAACACTTTTCTTACGTTTTGCAGCTTCTCTTTCTGCTGCAGCTGCCTGTTTTTCGGCTGCCTTAAGGGCCGCTGCTTCCTGCTTTGCGGCGGCTGCAGCCTGCTCCTGCTTCGCTGCCGCGTCTTCTTTCTTCATGCGCTCCATAAACTCATAAGCGGAGTCGCGGTCTATCTCATCCTTATATCTCAGGTACAGATTGTTTCTTAAAATTTCCTGCTTCTTTTCCTCATCGGAAATCGGGCCCATCATTGACTGTGGAGGCAGAATCTTGCACTTTTTCACCACACCCGGAATGCCGTCGGCATCAAGCACAGAAATAATCGCCTCGCCGGTTCCCAGTGAAGTAAGCACCTCATATGTATCAAATTCAGGATTTGCACGGAAAGACTGAGCTGCTGCCTTTACCGCCTTTTCATCGGCAGGTGTGTATGCTCTCAGAGCGTGCTGAATTTTGTTGCCAAGCTGACCTAATATCTCATCAGGAATATCCTTCGGCGACTGGGTTATAAAGTAAACGCCTACTCCCTTTGAACGGATAAGCTTTATCACCTGTTCTATTTTGCTGCGGAGGGCTTTGGAAATATCCTTAAACAGCAGGTGCGCTTCATCAAAGAAGAATACCATACGAGGTTTTTCCATATCGCCAACCTCAGGCAGAGTCTCAAAAAGCTCCGAAAGCATCCACAAAAGGAAAGTTGAATAAAGTGTAGTATCATGAACCAGCTGGCGGCAGTCCAGGATGTTTATGCTGCCTCTTCCGCTCATATCACTTCCGATAAACCAGTCTGACAGGTTCAAAGCAGGTTCTCCGAAAAATTCTTCGCCTCCTGCAGCTTCCAGTGCAACTACGTTTCTCAGAATAGCAGCAACAGACTGTTTAGCGATATTGCCGTACTCTGAAGCCAGTTCCGCGTTGTTATCCGACACATACTGAAGCATGGCCTTGAGATCTTTAGTATCTATGAGAAGCAGATTGCGGTCGTCAGCAATCTTGAATATAATGGTCAGTATATCCGACTGGGTATCGTTGAGGTCCATAAGCTTGGCAAGCAGTATAGGCCCCATCTCAGAGATTGTCGTACGTGCAGGGATTCCCATGTCTCCGTAAATATCCCAAAAAACAGATGGATAGGCATGGTAGTTGAATCCGCACTCTGCCAGACCGAATTTCTGAATGCGCTTCTGCATATCCTCACTGTCAACCCCCGGGCGGCACATTCCCGAAAGGTCTCCCTTTATATCTGCAAGAAACACAGGTACTCCGGCATCACTGAAAGATTCTGCCAGAACCTTCAGAGTAATTGTCTTTCCTGTACCCGTTGCACCTGCAATCAGTCCGTGACGGTTGGCCATCTTGGGCTCGATGCAGACTTTTTCTCCATCGGAATCGCCAATCCATATTTTATTATCGTAAAGCATATGTTACCTCCTTAGGTCTTGATGTAGGGTTGTCATTTCTTTTTTCGTGCATAGGCCAGAGTCTGCTTAAGTGCATCCTCCTTTTCAATGCCTGCCAGCCGCAGCTTGTGGGCGTAGGCAAGAACCTCGGCAAAATATTCCCCCGGCTCCAGTCCGGCTTCTACCAGATCTCTGCCCGTTACATAAGGTTTTGCCAAAGTCTCCTTGTAAATTTTGTATCTTTCAAAGAGGAAATCCGGGTCACCTGTAAAGGGATTGTCCCCCGACATTACCGGCTTGTCAGACATGGCAAAATATATTAAATCCACCGGAGCTTCAGCCCTGTCAAACATTCTGTTAGTCACCTTAACAGCCGATTTTGAAGCGGCGGCTACATTGGGTTTCATATGGAGAGGAACCATGTTGAGCACATAGCTTATAACATCTTTTTCATTTGTAATTCTACGAAGGAACTCTTCTATCAGCGTCAGTCCCTTTATCTCATGGTCATAAGAATGTATACGGCCGTTTATCTTCTCTGTGGTTAAAGCCTTTCCAAAATCATGAGTCAGAGCCAGAAGCATAAAAGCATACGGTTTTTCGGCCACCGAGCGATATGCCGCCGCCCTGTCCAGGACCTCCATAGTGTGAGTCCATACATCTCCCTCCGGATGAAACTTGGGATCTTGTTCCAGTCCGATAAGTGCTTTAAGTTCGGGAAACCATGCGTCAAGTCCCCCGGCTCTGCGCAGAACCTCAAAGAATATAGAAGGATTCTTTCCCTTTAGAAGCGCCTTTTTCAGTTCATCCTCTACACGCTCCCGTGAAAGAGACGATAAATCCATCCCTCTGCAAAGCTCCATAGTCTCATCTGCCACACTGAATCCGAAACGTGATGCGAACTGTGCAGCGCGGAAAACTCTGAGCGGATCCTCCACGAAGGTTTCCGTATCTATATGACGTATGATACCTTTTTTCAGATCCTGCATTCCTCCGAAGTGATCCACGAGCTCTCCTGTAAGCACATCCTCCATGATGGCATTAATAGTGAAGTCTCGCCGTCTGGCCGCCGCCTCAGTTCCGATAAAAGGATCCACCAGAACCTCAAAGTCTCTGTGTCCTTTACCGATAGCCCGCTCTCTCCGCGGCATTGCCACATCGATATCGTGTCCTCTCAGTGAATAGATTCCGAAGCTTCGTCCGTATGATAAGGGTTCCCCTACTTCTGTCAGTATATCAAGCAGTTCCTCAGGCTTGATTCCGTGAACTTCCATATCCACGTCCTTATTGTCGATGCCCAGGATTTTATCCCGCACGAAACCGCCGACATAGAAAGCCCTGCCGCCTTTTTCACCGACCATATATGCAATTTTCTCAGCAATGGTACTCATATTAAAATTATACTACTTTTTAAATCTTGTCACAATGATTTTGTTTCGACCTGATTTTTATGAATCAGCATAAGAAAAAAGCAGGCAATCTTAACAACTGCCTGCATTGAAAACCTTAAATCTTTAGAATGCCACCTTCATAAACAATGCCACGCAGCATAGTATCACCGCGCAAGGAACATACAGGAACTTTCCTGCGTTGTACCAGAGATTTCCGTGAAGCCTGGATACGCTCTTGTTGATTTCATCGAGGAGATCATCCTTTTTCATAATCCAGAACCATGACAGTGCACCGATTGTTGCCCCAAGAGGTATTATGTATATTGAAACGATATCCATCCAAGGTCCCCAGTTGAAGATCGGCTCCATCTGAAGTCCGAATCCCAGACATATCACGCCCAGAATCACCAGCACCAGATTACGGCTCAGTTTAGGGAATTTATGAAGCAGTGACTCTCCGACAGCTTCAAACATGTTCTGCAGTGAACTTACACCTGCAAAAATCATAGCGGTGTAAAGGATAATCGCAAACAGCTGTCCAAACGGAATATCCTGCAGAATTCTCGGAAGTGTTATGAAAAGCAGAGATGGACCTGCTCCCACGTCCAGTCCGTATGCGAAGCACGCAGGAATAATAACAAGTGCGGCAACCAATGCTGCAATAGTGTCACAGATGGCAGTACGTGCGGCCACATGAACCACATCTTCGCTGTCACTGAGATAAGCACCGTAAACAATCATGCCGCTGCCTGTTACAGACAGTGAGAAGAAAGCCTGTCCCATAGCCCATATCCATACCATAGGGTCTTTCAGGGCCCGCCAGTCAGGCGTAAACATGAACTTATAACCTTCTGCAGCACCCGGAAGCAATGAAACCCTGATTGCCAGAACGACGAAAATTATAAAGAAAACCGGCATCATAACCTTGTTGGTTTTCTCAATACTCTTCGCGCCCAGGAAAAGTGTAAGCAGTGTAGCCACTACCACGATAACGTGAAAAGGAACTACAGAATATTCAGTCGTCGAAAAAGTTCCAAACCATGCTTCCGTGTCTACTTCCATCAGATTTCCTGTAATAGAACTCCAGAAAGCTTTGAGCACATAAGCTATAATTACGGCATAACCTATGGCGATGCACATGGAACCGGCTAAAGGAAGCCATCCGAGAAGGCCGCCTGCCTTGCCGAGTTTTTCACTTCGCGTTGCCCATGCGGCCTGGTATGAACCTAAAGTGCCTGTCCTGGAACGACGACCTATTGCATATTCTGCAGCAAGTCCTACCACGCCGAACAAGGCCACGAAAATCAGATACGCCACCAGGAAAGCGCTGCCGCCATTGGAACCCATCTTAGCGGGAAAGCCCCACACATTGGCCATGCCCACAGCAGAGCCTACAGCCGCAAGAATAAATCCCCATTGGGACGAAAACTTTGCGTTTTTCTTTTTTTCCATAATATAATTTCTCCTTAAACACATACTTTCGTTATTATACATGTATTTTTCAGAAAATTCAATATATTATCATAAATATGTGAAACAAAAAAAGCCCCCGAATATTACGAGGGGGCGTGCATATATTCTGTTATTTCTGCGGGCCGGCTGAAACAAGAGCTTTACCTGCAGCATTGCCTTCATACTTGGCAAAATTTTTGATGAATCTGTCAGCCAGATCGAGAGCCTTGGTTTCCCACTGAGATACATCAGCGTATGTATCGCGAGGATCCAGAATAGCCGGATCTACACCGTTAAGCTCTGTCGGCACTTCCAGATTGAAGTAAGGAATGGTCTTTGTAGGTGCATTTTTAATATCGCCGTTTAAAATCGCATCTATGATGCCTCTTGTATCTTTAATTGAGATACGCTTGCCAGTTCCATTCCATCCGGTATTTACCAGGTATGCCTTGGCACCGCTCTTTTCCATTCTCTTTACCAGTTCTTCCGCATATTTTGTAGGATGCAGTTCCAGGAAAGCCTGACCGAAGCAGGCTGAGAATGTAGGTGTAGGCTCGGTTATCCCGCGCTCTGTGCCGGCCAGCTTGGCTGTGAATCCGGAAAGGAAGTAATACTGAGTCTGTTCCGGTGTAAGGATTGATACCGGAGGCAGTACTCCAAATGCATCCGCAGACAGGAAGATTACATTCTTTGCTGCAGGTGCTGAAGATACCGGTCTTACAATATTCTCAATATGGCTTATCGGATATGATACGCGTGTATTCTCCGTTACGCTCTTATCTGCAAAATCAATTTTGCCGTTCTCATCCAGAGTGACATTCTCCAGCAAAGCATTGCGTCTGATTGCGTTGTATATATCAGGCTCGGATTCTTTATCAAGATTGATTACCTTGGCATAGCAGCCGCCTTCAAAGTTGAATACGCCGTTATCGTCCCAGCCATGCTCGTCATCGCCGATGAGAAGACGCTTCGGATCTGTGGAAAGGGTGGTTTTGCCCGTTCCGGAAAGCCCGAAGAAAATAGCAGTGTTTTCACCGTTCATATCAGTATTTGCAGAGCAGTGCATGGATGCGATGCCCCTCAGAGGCAGATAGTAGTTCATCATTGAGAACATACCCTTCTTCATCTCTCCGCCGTACCATGTATTGATAATAACCTGTTCACGGCTTGTTATATTAAATACTACTGCAGTCTCGGAATTGAGCCCCAGCTCCTTATAGTTCTCCACTTTCGCCTTGGAGGCATTGTAGATGATGAAATCCGGCTGGAAGTTTTCCAGTTCCTCATCGGAAGGCACAATAAACATGTTCTTTACGAAATGTGCCTGCCACGCTACTTCCATAATGAACCTGATTGCCATGCGTGTATCTTTATTGGCACCACAGAAAGCATCTACAACATATAGTTTCTTGCCGGACAGCTCCTCGATTGCAATTTTCTTAACCGCTTCCCAGGTTTCCATGCTTGCCGGGTGGTTATCATTCTTGTATTCATCTGATGTCCACCATACAGTATCTCTGGAGTTTTCGTCCATGACAATAAACTTGTCTTTAGGAGAGCGTCCTGTGTAGACACCGGTCATTACGTTTACTGCACCCAGTTCGCTGACCTGACCTTTGTCGAAGCCCTCCAGATCTGCCTTGGTCTCTTCTTCAAAGAGATACTCATAGGAAGGATTGTGCACAATCTCTGTGGTTCCTGTAATACCATACTTGCTTAAATCAATTACCGCCATTTTAAATTTACCTCGTTTCTTTTCTTCTCACATTTCTCTCATAATTCAGACGATTGCAAATTATCTAATATCCATTATATATACAAAAAAAATAAAATCAACAGCAAAAAGGAGCCTGCGTAAAACTTTTATGTTAAGGCAACTTGAAAATGAATTACATTTTCCGTTTGCCTTAAAGCAACATCGCTATACAGAATATTTTGTACCTCTGCCACTGCCAATACTTTTCACATATTTCTTTTCTATCAGCGTATTCAACAAGCGAATAGTCTTTGCCTTACTGAATCCAGTCTTTCTGGATAACTGGCTGCTGGCCAGCTGCAAACCATCCTTTAACGCTTCTATTATTTTCGCTTCATCTTCTGTGACTCTATATGTTTCTTCCAATACAGGTAAAATCACACCAATTACATTATCTGTAATGTTAAACTGAGGTTTTACTTTTGCATCTTTATATGATTCTAAAATACGTTTAATTCCGGTACCAAACATCTCTATATAATGCATCCTGAAGAACACATTACCTATTATCGGGTTTCTTAGGCATGAAATATCTCCATTGAGGTACTCTTCCTCAGTTATCCCCTTTGGAAGACTGCCAGGTGATTTTATCTCAATTTTATCTTTGAACATTGCAATTCGCACATTGGAATTGATATCCCAATCCCTGTGAACCAGCGCATTAGCAACCGCTTCACGAAAAGCCGCTTCCGGAATCAGTTCTATTGTTTTTCTTTCTATTTCTGTTATTTCCTCATACTGATAATATCTCTTAAACAGTTCCACTGCTTTATCATACTGTTTCAAGACAGACTCTCCCTTAACAGTTTCTCTATCCATAATTTCATTTATTGAACTGCCAAAACGCGCAACATCTATGCCGTAAAAACTGTTTGTGTCAGCAAATATTGCAGCCGCATTATTATATTCTTTTTCTTCCGTAAAAAAACCCAAAGTACGCAAAACATCTTCGGAAAGATCTTTCACACCCAGCTTTTCTTTCATTTTCATTTTTAAAGTATCAAAATACAGGCTGTCTGCCCCGCAAGGCAGTTCCTCGAAATACAAATGGCTTCCAGCCAGCACCAGTCTTCTTAATTCTAACTGATCAACCTCTATTGAAGCCGTATCGCTCCGTCTATATGCTTTGCCCTTGTACAGGTAAGGCTTATATGCCCCCTCTCGTACCATCAGTTTGACTATATTATGCTTGTAGTCTACGCTTAATTCAAAATCAGGTCTCGGAGATATGCTGTCATTTATTCTGTTTTCTATATCCAGGCATACTTCTTCCGGATTGTTAATCCCATTTACGTTGCCATTATCATCTATTCCAAACCATATTTCCCCATAGCCAAAATTCGCGAAAGCACTGACAGTTTTTAAAAATGTGTTTGTAATCTCTGATTTAAATTCTAAATGTCTGTTTTCTTTCATTGAAACGCCCCCCTTTTCTACTTTGAGAGTATTGTATCATTATATACGCGAAAATGCAACGTAAATTTTTTCGTTGCATTTTCATTGCACAGTTGCGGCGATTCATCTAAAATCTATCTGTAGTTTCTAAATCTAAGCAGAGTTTATCCACAGCCGCAAAATCGTCTTTCCTGAATGCCACAGTGATAAGCCTTTCCAGCTCCTGTCTTCTCTTGTCCGTTTCAAGGTATTTACTGTCAAAATATTTTTCATATACCATTCTGCGGAAGTTTCTGGTGCGCATGCGTCTTACGGTATTGTCCTCCACCAGAAGCACGTAATCTGCACAGTTGGCCACCAGATAAAAGTCGTGGCTGACCATAAGGACAGTGCCTTTGTACTCAGCAACTGCATTTTCCAGAGCGTTCTGTCCGTATATATCCAGATGGCTTGTAGGCTCGTCAAGAATAAGCAGTTCTGCCCCTGATTCCTCAATCATGGCAAGCTGAAGCAGGTTCTGTTCGCCGCCTGAAAGCTGTCCCACCTTCTGATCTACCACCTCCGCCTCCAGACAGTATTTTGCAAGATACTCTTTAATGCTTCCCTTTGAGCCGAATCCGTGGTCCTGCATAACCTGATATACGGTTTTGTCTTCATCCACAGACTCACCCTGAAGCTGTGACAGACATGCATAGCGGGTGTTTTCATCTATATAAATTGAAGGATTGTCATTCTTGAGAATATCGCGAATCAGAGTGGTCTTGCCCGTTCCGTTGGCGCCTACTATGGCTACCTTTTCTCCTGCGTGAAGCTCGAAGTTTACGTTCTGCAAAAGGTCCTTATCAAATTCCACCTGATAATCTGTGATTTTCAAAACAGCTCCTTCCGGCTCAACGCTGACATCGGGCAGTACAATCTCAGGCTCACGTACCTCAATAAAGGGAGCCTTTATCTGTCTTGCCAGCAGGCGGTCAAGCTGTGACTGCTTGGCATTTACCGCCTTTCCTATCTCAGGGTTAACCATATCCGAAGCTCTTTTGCGAAGGATTTCCACCATCCTTTCGGTGCGGGCGATTTCTTCCTGCTCTTCTATATTCTGAATTCTCAGCTTTAATTTTTCTCTGAAACCAGCGCAGCGGTATTCGGTGTAATTCCCGTCAAATTCCTGAATATCGCCGTTTTCCAGATGGAGAATCTTGTTGAAGCAGTGATTAAGCAGATATCTGTTATGAGTAACCACCAGCAAAGTTCCTTTGTACTGGTTTATCAGCTGGCAGAGGCTGTTTAAGTTGGCAAAATCCAGGAACACATCCGGCTCGTCCAGAACAAGAAGGTTCGGGGAAAGCAGCATTTCCCTCATAATCTGCAGCAGCTTGTATTCGCCTCCGCTGATCTGTGACAGCATGGTATCCTCCAGATCGCTCATCTGCGCCACACCAAGCTGCTTACGGATGTTGCTCTCGTAATTACCACCATCCATGGACTCATTTTTATCTAAAAGCTCCTGATACCTTTCGAAGAGGGCTTCCACATCTTCGGCCACGGCCATTTCCTCACAGACTGCGGCGATTTCCTTCTGGTTTGCCAGGAATCTTTCGCTTAGAAACTCAAAAACGGTGCATTCCCGCGATTTATCTCGCACGCTGAACTGGCTGGCATACCCGATTCTGCAGTCTTCGTCCCTGATAATCTTTCCGTCATAAAGATACCTGTCAGGGTCTATCAGCATGTCAACCAGGGTTGATTTGCCTGTGCCGTTGCTTCCGATGAGCGCGCAGTGCTGTCCCGTTTCAATGGTAAATGAAATATCGTTATATAAATCTTTTGCAGGAAAACCGTAGGAAAGATTTTCTACTCTGATCATTTTTTATCCTCTCTTCTGCTAAATAATTTCCTTGTTGAAGTGGCCTCTCGTATCAGTCTCCTGATTGAAAAGAGATTGGCTGATTTTACCGTCCAGTTTTCCCTGAGCGGTTTTCACAACCTTTACCACTTCTTCCGGCGATTCGATAGTAAAGTTCAGTCTGAACGCCTCGACGCCACTTATAGCCGGCATTTCATCTAAAAGATTCAGTATTTTGCCGTTAAGTATGGTTGTGGTGCAGTCGCTGTGGGAGATAATCGGGAAGGTGCCGTACTCATCCTTTATTTCATAGGATTTTGTCTTGCAGATGCCGCACTGTCCCATCTTCTTCAGCGGACAGTATTTTGTAAAAAGCAATGGTGCGCGACCGTACACGATCATCTCCAGAGCAGGATAGCCGTCGTTATCTTCGTAGTATGCGTCGATAAGTTCGCCTATCTGCTTTTTATTTAATTCATAGGACAGTGTGACCCTTTTTGCTCCCAGTCTGTAAAGCTGGCGGCAGCTGGTGGAATTCACCACATTTAAGGAATAGTCAGTGACAAAAGGATTGCGGTTTCTGTAATAATAGATTCCGCCATATCCGCCTATGAGCAGCTCGCCTTCTCTTTCATCGTATGTGATCTGATTTCTTCTGATGATATTATCAAAATATACTTCCTTTATTCCGCAGCTTACACAGGCATCGTACTGTTCCTTGGTTGTCACTGAGGCTGTAATGTACGGTTTCTGCGGGGCGAAAGCAATCTTTTCCTTTGCCTCCGGCTCCTGTGTGCCACGCTCTTTGCTGCTGATCTTTGCATCGTATAATCCCTGTACGATTTCTCTTCTGGCATTGTTCAGCATTTTAACAGGGATGAAGGCGTTGTATTCTTCGAACTCCACATCGCCTAAGGTGAAGACAGTATCATTGAGTCTGGAAAGCTGTTTCACAACCTGCTCTCTGGTTGTCGGATTGTTGATTGCTTCCCCTAAGATTTCCTCGCTTTCATACAGATAGCTGCATCCCAGCCCCTCTGCATCGATAACCAGCTTGGAATCAGGATAAGCATAAACCTTAAGGTCCAGCCTGAAGCGTCTGAATTCCTTTTCCAGATTGTCCTCCAGATCTTTATAGAAGAGGTAGTCCTTTGTCTTATACACCACATCGCCTGAGGAAAGCTTTTCTTTAATTTTGATATAGCAGACCTTGTCCGCTTTGTTTATTAAATTTCCATCTCTGTCATAGAGCTTTACCACGGAAAGGTTAACATCCTCATTGTCGTGGTCGATTCTGATGATGTCGTTCTGATTGAGACGCTGGCTCAGTGTAATTTCGTACATGCCGCTGCGATATCCGGTAACCTTGCCGATTTCATAGCCGAAATTGTTAGGCCTCTTGATGTTGGTCAGGTCTTTAGGGTCTTCGTGGAAAAGATAGCCCTTGGTAAATGTCCTGTTGAAGGTCTTTTTAAGATTATCTTTATTGCTTGCGCTGGCCTTGCCGTCCAGTGCGGCTCTGTATTGAGACACCACATTTGCAACATAGGCAGGTTCCTTCATGCGGCCTTCGATTTTAAGGGAATCAATTTCCTTTAATTCGTCTATATAGTCAATGGTGTTTAAATCCTTGGTAGATAAAAGATAGCTTTTGCCCAGGGACTTGCCTGTGGTCTTGTCAAAAAGCTCGTATTCCTTACGGCATGAGCCTACGCATCTTCCACGGTTTCCGCTCCTGTACCCTATAAGTCCTGACATGAGGCAGTTGCCCGAGTAGGACACGCAAAGGGCCCCGTGGACAAAGATTTCAATTGGAATCTTCGCCGTCCGTCTGATTTCCTTTACTCGCTCAATTGGAACCTCCCGTGCCAGCACGACTCTGTCTGCTCCCAGCTCTTTAAACAGCAGAGTCCCTTCAAGGTCGTCAATCCCCATCTGGGTGGAGCAATGTGCCTCCATATCGGTAAAGCTATTGACGATATAGTCAAAAACCGCCAGGTCCTGAACTATAACGCCGTCCACACCTATTTCATTCAGCTCGCGAAGCTGCCTCTGCATATCTTCGATTTCGTCCTGAAACACGATGGTGTTCATGGTTACATATATTTTAACTTCTCTGAGGTGTGCATACCTGACCGCTTCCTTAAGCGATTCAATGTCGAAGTTGTCTGAATATGCACGGGCACCGAATTTCTGCATGCCAAGATAGACTGCATCACATCCATTTGATATTGCAGCCTTCAAAGCCTCCATATTTCCAGCCGGAGCTAACAGCTCAGTCATTGTTGCCTCCTTTTCGCCGCTTAAAACAGCTCAATCCTCTCTAAAAGAAAATCAATTAAATTGCAGTGGAAGATTCCGTTGTCATCATAGTAATTGTGCGGAATATCCATTCGAATTACAACCTTTTTAAAAAAGTCACCCGTCAATGTCAGAGATTTCATTTCGGTATCCTCTTTCTGTGAATCAACCATCTGAAATGCAGACTGAATGTATATTTTGCGGTCATTGTCATTCACGACGAAATCAATCTCTCTCTGAACCTTGGAGCCGCTTTTTCTGTCGACTACTACACCCACATCGACCGAATACCCTCTGCGGATTAATTCATTGTAGATGATGTTTTCCATAATGTGCCCCGGATCATACTGCCTGAAATTAAGTCTGGCATTGCGAAGACCCATGTCACAGTAATAATACTTATTTGGATAATCAAAGTAAGATTTTCCTTTTATATCATAGCGCCTTGCTGTCTTAATAAGAAAAGCATCAGATATGTGTCGTATATACGAAGAAATAAGTGCAGAGTTGATTTTTTCATGTCTCATGCTTGTGAGGGCATTGGCAATGTTGGAAGCGTTGGTGAGAGAACCTATCTGTGATGCCAGATAATCCAAAAGATCATTCATAACATCTTCTCTCTCAATCTGGTTACGCTCTGCTATATCCCTCATATAAAGCTCGTCATACAGATGAGATAAATAATCTTTCTTGTCTTTTTCATCCTCCATCTGCAGAAGTCGAGGCATGCCCCCGTAAAGCATATACTGGTCCAGAGCTTTCTTCTCATCTCCTCCGGCAAAGGAATAAAACTCGCCAAAAGAAAGCGGATAGACATGAATCTGTGTTGCCCTTCCTCTGAACTCAGTCGCAATATCGCTGGAAAGGGCCTTCGAATTGCTGCCTGTCACATACACATCAAGATTTTTATATGCCTTCAGTTCGTTGAGCATATCATAAATGGTGACTTCAATATCTCCGTTTTCCGGATCACGAACCTTCGTTGTAAACTGAACCTCATCTACGAGCAGATAATACTTTCTAGCCTTATCAGCATTAACGATGCCCTCAATATACTCACAGAGAGTTATGGGATTCCTGAACTTGTAATTTTTTCTCTGGTCCAGCTCAATCTTAATAATCTGCTCCTCTTCTACGCCACTTTGCAGCAAATAATCGTAAAACAGCTCGAACAGAAGAACAGACTTTCCGCATCTTCGAATGCCGGTAATGACTTTAACCTCGCCATTCCACATATTCCGTATTATTTTGTTTAAATAATAATCTCTGCGCACCATAATTTTACCTCAAATTCACGCCAATTATGTCCTAACTTTACGCTCAGTATAACACAGACTGTGCCGTTAATCAAGCTTGTAACAAAATGTTCATCTAAAAGTTAAGACATTTTTGACCTTAATTTACGATTTGAAACTAGTATTGGCTTTTTTGCAGCATATTATAAAACTTTTCCACCACTTCAAGCAAATCATATGTCAGGAAAGACTTCGCCGTCTCACTTATATCCTCCGGAATTCCATAATATGCCTCTGCAACAGAGCCTGCGATTGCACATAATGTATCCGTATCTCCACCGATAGATACACCTGTCCTGATGACATCCTCGAAGCTTTCTCCGTCGAGGAAAGCCACAATAGCTTGAGGCACCGTGTTCATACAGGTTTCGTTGAAGTAATATGTCGGCCTGATTTCATCACAGGTAAAGTCAAGATTGTAGCTGAATTCCTTTTCTACATATTCTCTGATTTCCTGCTTTGACGCTCCGTTTCTGGCCAGGAAAATTGCTGCCGCAGCAGCTTCTGCCCCTTTGATTCCCTCAATATGGTTATGAGTTACGGCGGAAGTCAGCCTTGCCATATACCTGGTTGTGAACATATCGTCATAAAGCCATCCTGCTGCAGATACTCTCATGGCAGAGCCGTTGCCATAACTGTTGTACGGCTGCGTGTCATCTGTCCTTAGCCATCCGGCGAAATGTCCGCCGTAGCCTGCATGTGGATACTCTCTCCCCCACTTTTTCATAGCTGCTGCCAGCTTGTCTTCTATTTCATCTTCTTTATCTGTAGGCTGCGTATCAAGAAGTACTTCTGCCACTGCCACGCTCATCACTGTGTCATCGGTAAAAAAGCATTCCCTGTCAAAAAGTTCAAAATCCTTAGTCTTGATGTTGTCAAATTCGTAGATACTTCCTACGATATCTCCTATAATTGCTCCCAGCATAATTCTGTTTTCCTTTCGCGGTATGTGATTAATAATAATGCGGTTTTTTATGTTACTATAATAACATAAGCGACCTGCAAAAAGGTCGCTTGGTAAACGACAAATCAGAAATCATCTCTTTCATCGAACATATCCCATTCCAGTTCGGCGCGGTCGTACGGGTCATCTATATCGCTGAAAGGCGATAGGTCTCTCGGCATGCCGCCCGCTTCGTCACTGTTATCCCAGTTATCACCATAACAATCGTCATCATTATCGTCGTCAAAATTATCGGAATATGATGCCTTCCCTCCATACATGCCCGTGTCTGAAGAAGCCGGAGAAGAAATTTGTACAGTCTCTTCAAAACTCATCGTCTTCAAATTCTCAGGATTCTGTTGCTCATCTTCTTTGTTATTATTTGCCGTGTTTGCTTCCGATGATTTTTGCTTATCATTTTCATTACCGCTATCAGCCCATTTGAAGAGTCCCATCAAACCCAACACCACGAACACGATTGCAACAATCAGTCCTCCAAGTGTGTATTCAAGCTCTCCCCAAATCATAATAATTATTAAAAATATTATAAGAAAAAAACTGCCATCTGTCTGCCTCCTTACTATACTTTAAGTATATAAGCATACATGTACAATAAAATGGGCACATATGGTCATCATTTCAAGTACTATACAAAAAGCCCCCTCATAAAGGCAGCCTAATATTTACGGTTATTCATATGCAACAATTATCTTCTTGGCAAGCTCTATCTGCTGTGCAGCCACAGATTCCGGTGCCATAATTTTAATGTCTCCGCCAAAATTCATGAGCCATGTCAGGAAAAGGGGGCTCACTGCCACCTTTACGGTCACATCAAAGCAGTCCTCCCCTGGAACCGGGCGTATAAGCACATCCTGTCCGAATCGGTCAATAATAGGATCCGCCATCTGGTTCTTACATCTCAGTGTAACATGCTCGTCCTTGCCGCTGTACATGCCGAAGGTCTTCTTCGAGTAAAGGGCCATGTCAAAGTTCTTAAAATGCTCAGCACCCTCTCTGCGTTCATTGAGCACCTCCATTTTAAGCATCTTGTCAACTCTGTAATGCTTGATGATTCCCGCCTCTGCATCAAAAGCTACCAGGTAATAGTTTTCATCGTCCCATGTCAGTGCCCACGGGCTCACTTTATACACCTTACCATCTCGCTTGAGTTCTCTTTCGCCTTTCTCGTTCCATTTGAAATACTGGAAAGAAATCTGTCTGTCCCCGTTTATAGCAGTATGTATAT
>JALFXR010000175.1 GCA_022787405.1 Bacillota bacterium | reverse complement strand
GAGTCCTGCTGCAGCTTGTTCCACCTGTGAAACTCGTCTATATACACATATGTAGTCTTCTTTTCCAGACCGTAAAAACTGTCCTGCGCCCGCTCTATGAGTTCCTTAAGCTCCTTGGTGCCTGTGGTGGAAGCATTTATTTCATAAAACTTCCCGTCCATTTCCCGTGCTATGATTCTGGCAAGTGTTGTCTTGCCTGTCCCTGACGGCCCAAAGAAAATAGCGGAATCAAATGTCTTGTTTTTTATTGAATTATAAAAGAGGGAGCCGGGATACATGAAATGCTCCTGACCCACAAAGTCCTCCAGTCTCGAGGGCCTCATTCTTGTAGATAAAGGTATCACCTGTTTTATCCTCCGGTAAGTAAAATGCAGAGTAAAGCTCAGGTCATCCGAATGATGCTATAAACACATCTTTAACGTCCTTGTCCTTTACATCTTCGAGAGCCTTGAGTGTATCCTCTTTCTGATCTGCCACAGGTGTTATGACTTTAAAGACACTGTCAGCCTCCACAATTTCCGTGTCGATTCCCTTCTCCTTCAGTGCCCTGGAAAGTTCCTCCGCCGCTTCTCTTGAAGAAAATGCTCCGAACTGAAGTGCATAGCCCTTTTCGGGTACTGCTGCAGTCTTTTGAGCTTCTTCATCGTTTTTATCCTCTTTGTCATTCTTATCCTGTGACTTGTCGTCCTGTTCTGTCACTTTAATGGGGCTCTCATCAGCATTATACCCTATAATCGGTCCGATTACAAACCTTGCTGTCAAATATCCCAGTAAAATTGCTGCTGCAATGGCAATGCCCAGTATGCTGAGCCTGAATCCATTCTTCTCTCCTCTCGATTTCCTCTTTCTCACACGCCTTCTGCCTGCAGGATTAACCATAACATATAAACCTCCGTGCTAAATATACTGGTACATTTTATTTCCGGCAGGTTCATACTATGCCACATTATTTGAACGTCAATCAATCCCGCATAGTCTTATTTCCTCTTTCAGTTCCTCAATAAAACCTATAACTTTCCTGAGCTTGAGATTGCTGCATTCCAGCATGGCTCCAAGTGTGTCAAGATATGTACGCCCGTTTTCCGTTGTCAGTCTTCTCATATTATAGATAAGCGAGGAAAGGGCGCCCTCCTCACTCACATAACGCTTCAATGGTATGTATGCAATCCGTGCTTCTCTGAAATCCGAGGCCACATATATGGTATCTGTTGACAATACATATTCCCCAGGAAATATAAGACAGTCCCTGCATATTTCCACACACTCCAGCACTCTCTCTGAAACAGTGAGAATCTCGTCCGCCTTTATTTCTGCCAGTTCAGACAGTCTGACAAAACCTTCTGTTCTGTAAAAGCCTCGTGTTCCTTCTCCTGTTTCTATTATTCCAAAGGGGAGCACGCCACGACATCCCCCGGACAGCAGAACATTCTTTTTCCAAGGGAACAGCCCGCTGTCTTCCATGAAATTCACCTTTACAACATTACTCATTTTCTCCTCCTCCGCATATCAGACATGCAGTATACCCCTTGAGCTTCGCGTCTTCAAGCTCCATTTCAAGTCTGTATTCCTGCCCATCGTATTCCCGTTCTACATACCGGCAGGTCTTAACGTGATATCTTATACCGTATTTTGGAAATACAATTACAGGCTGTGATTTTTCATAACCGGTAAAATCTTCTTCAGAAAGAGGCTCTTCCCCTCGACAAGCTCCGGTAAAGCCTCTTAAAAGCAGCCCCTGTGTAAATTCAATCTGTCCGTATATCCCTGCAGGATTATCTACCGTAAAAATACTTATGGAGTTTATCCCTATCAGATCATCTATATTGCCGTCACTGTACAAATAGTCCAGATTTGTTATGCGAAAATCAGTAAGCCTGGGATTTTCCTCGCATACTCTTTTTTCAATATTTTTTTCTGCGCAAAGGGAAACTGACGCGAGGGAAATATCTCTTGCTTCTGCAGCAGTTACAAATCCAATATTTTCGCAGACGGCTATAATTCTGATTATCAGCGCCATTGCAGTCACGCAGATAATGAATACAGGAAGTGTCAGCGCAGCCTCCGCAATATAGCTTCCTTTCTGATTTTTAATAATTTTCATGAAACTCATACTTTCTCCCGTTGACTCTCAATGTAAAGTCGAGTCCGGTATAATAATCTTCCAGTAAAAATCCTCCGCAGTACAGGTACTTCATATTTATCTGGATTATGTCCATCATTCTGAGTGTTCTTGTTTCTTCAGGCACGATTCCGAAAAGAATCCTGAGGTAGTCTCCATATCCCATGCCTTCCATCTTTTTCGGCTTGATATATCCTGTTCTTTCCTCTCCGCTCCCTTCTGTGTTTTCCTCGCTGAAAAGCAATGAAAGTACATTTTCAAGAGACACTGCCCAGTTCTCGTCATATTTCATAAATCTCACAGGTTTTTTATTACAAAGAATTTTTATATCGTTTTTTGCTTCTAGAAATGCCCAGGTTTCCATGATGAGGGCCTGAGTGACTACCGCTGCTGGGCCGGGGGTTACGGCTTCGGCTGCGGCAGCAACTGCAGCACGCTTTTCATCACATGAATAAAGATATATCAGGTTCATACCGTTTCTGAGAACAATCAGGTCCTTTTCCACGCTCTCAGCAGCTTTCCGGTCATCTGTCTTTCCGCTTATTATGTATTCAAGCTCGCAGTTAAAAAACGTGTCACCAAGCTCTTCACCGCTGAAGCGATGGCGAAAAAATCTGAAAGCGTAGATGTTCTGCACAGTTTCCGAAAGTACCGCAGAAAGAGGTTTTCCCTCTCTTATAAGGGCCAAAAGTCCGGATACACCCGGTCCACCTCTCCTGCCCCGTGACGGCAAGCTCTGAATTATTCTCTGGCTGTTTATGCACCTTGGGGTCTGCTGACCTCCTGTCTCCGGTTCCTTTTTAAGTGGCACAGGATTTAGACCCGACGCGGTAACTTCTTTTATCTGATTATTAAAGTTTTTATTTTCCGTGAGGGCCTTTCCATCAAGGCAGCATTCCGACAGGTCATAAGTGATATATTTCTTTTCGTCGAAGGTATATCCGGCATAGAAATCCAGCTTTTCCTCCACAAGAAATTCATTACCATAAAATCCGAAAAGCCCATATCTGTCCTTCAATGTCCTGTCGTATTCTGCAAGGATGCTGCGGCCCCACAGTCTGCCGAAGTTCTGAGCCGTACTGCCTATGGCCTGCTGCCCGGAGGCTCTGATTACAGCATATACCATAATCAGTACGGCGGAAAAAGCCAAAGTGAGAAATATTATAAATGATCCTTTTTTTCCGGCCATAATCTTCTTCATGACATCTGTCCCGCAACTTCCGTAAGCCTGTCCCTCACCCTGATTACAGTCACTTCTCTTGTCTCGTATATCTTATCTCTCAGCACCGCATTGGATTCTATCTGTGCATTGAGCTCATCATAAAAGCTCATCATCAGTCCTATGAGTGCTGTTATAATAAGACATGTAACAGGCATAATCAGCGTGGCTTCAACTATCTTCACTTTCTGAATCCTCTATGCTTTCCTAGAATTTTGCCGTGCTCAGCGAACTGAAGGTGTCGTTGACAAAGTCCGTTATCTGCGTTTTAAAAATCAGTCCCAGAGTTACAGCTATAGCTACCAGAATGGCGACCTGAACCATTTCCATGCCCCTTTTGCTTCTCAGCAGCGGCTGGACTTTTCTTTTTTTCCTTGACATAATAACCTCCTTTTATTTTTGTTTTATCTTATCTGCATCATTGCAGGGGCTGCCGTAATTATAATAAGTGCCATAAGCATAATTCCCAGAGGAAAACTCATCTTGCTTTCCGCCAGACGTATCTTTTCTGTGGCCGCACGTTTTCGCTCTGCCCACAGGGCTTCACTCTGCTCCGCAAGCTTCTCCCACAAATCAGTACCGCGGTCTCTGTTTTCCATGAGAATACCGGCTGCTCTTGTCAGTTCCTTTACTCCGGAAAATCTGCTGAACCTGTAGAATCCCACAATCACGCTTTCGCCGTTTTTCCTGGCGGCTTCAATGATTCCGCTGATTTCCCTGGTAAAGTAGTTCTGCCTTTCCTCAGGCAATGCCATGTATCCCTCGCCTATTTTTACAAAGGCTTCCTGTGCTGTAACACCGCTGTTCATCATGAGCAGCAGCTGATTTATAAATCCGGGCATGGTCATTATGATATCCTCCCGGTTCTTTTCCATGACTTTTTTGACTTTAGATTTCAATTCTATTTATCCTTTCCATCATAATAAGCGAAACTGCCATAAGACCGAGGGCAAATGTGGTGATTATCCGGCCTTCCCCGGTTGTGGTCATAGGTTCCAGATATTCCGGCGACATAACCCTGAGCAGCAGTATTATAGTAAAGGGTGCCAGCGCCACGATTCTGGACTCGAAGGCCTTCTGTGCCATCATGGTTTTAAGCTCTCTTTCCAGAGTTATCTTATCTCCGATTACGGAAGTCGCCCTGTTGATAGCCAGTGGAAGATTCCCTCCCGAATGTCGGCAGCTTTCGTAAACGCTGACAAAATCCGAAACGTCTTCAAGGCCGCTGCGCTGTGCGAAATCACGAAGCACATCCAGGTCCTTTTCCCCGCCTTCTCTTATACGCCCGTTCATGTATCTCAGCTCCTGCATTATGTAATCCGTTTCTTCGTAAGTAGCTTTCCAGAAATCCACCGATTCCTCCAGGGCTCCTGCTACATTGCGCCCCGACGAAACTGACGATGATATTGAGTAAAGAAGATCTCTGAACTGGATCAGCAGCTGTCCCTTTTTCTTTTCTCTCTGTGCCTGCCTGTATCTTGGAAAGGACATTCCGCAGCAGGCTGCCAGTATAATGCCGGCCAAATCGCTGTCATAAAACAGTATCCCCGTAATCATTCCCAGGGTCAAAGCACCAAGAGCAAATTTTAATTTTTCATCAGCTGATAAATCCATGGTGTCGTAATAGATTGGCATACTGTTCTCCTTTCAGGTATAGTTTTCTGCTGTTTTTCATGATACTTCCCGTAGCAGTCAGTCTGCCGGAGTCTGCTGACATAAGTCTGTTGAGAATGAACCTGCCCTTTTCGAAGCCCACCAGCTCAGTGATTTCGGTAATTCGGCGTCTGCCCTCTATCTTCTCTATGTGTACCATTATGTCTATGCCTTCGGCTATCTGTGACCTTATGGCATCCATATCCATAGAAACAGCCATGAGGTACATGGCCTCCAGTCTTCTGAGCATTCCTTCTACAGAATTGCCGTGACCCGTGCTCATACTTCCTGCGTGCCCTGTATTCATGGCCTGCAGCATGTCTGCAGTCTCAGCACCTCTCACCTCTCCGACCACTATGCGGTCAGGCCTCATACGGAGGCTTGATTTTATCAGCTGAGACATTGTCACAGTCCCTTTGCCACTGCTGCCGGCATTTCTGCATTCCATGTGCACTATGTTTTCTATGCCGGAAAGTTTGAGTTCCATTGAGTCCTCCACCACTATGACACGCTCTTCCTTTGGTATGGCTTCTGCCAGAGCGTTTAGCAAGGTTGTCTTGCCTGATGAGGTTCCGCCGCTGACAAATATGTTGTAACCGCAGGCCACCAGTGTCTTAAGGAGCAGCGCTCCTTCTTCCGTAACTGTACCGTTTTCCGTGAGTTTATCCATATTCATATAGCTGTCTGAAAACTTCCGTATGGTAAGTATGGGCCCGTTTATGGCCACATTGCTGTATACGCTGTTTACCCGGCTTCCGTCTGCCAACCGGGCATCGACTATGGGGTTCATCTCGCTTATTTCCCTGTGGACATCACCGGCAATGTTTCTTATAATTTCCGAAAGCTCTTCTTCGGAGTCGAAGGAAAAAGGCCATCTTTCGATTCTGCCCTGTTTTTCTATGAAAATATTTTCAGGGCCGTTTACCATGATTTCCGTCACCTGTCTGTCCTCCAGCAAAGGCTGCAGTATACCCAGACGCCTTCTGGTCTTGTAAAAAAGTTTTTTTATAGTTCTGTCACAGATTTCATCATCTATGCCGTCTGTCTCTTCATCGCCGAAAACAGATTCTGCTATGATTTCCATAGCCCGTCTGTCATCAAGGACTGCCTCCGCCGCAAATCTGTCTCTTATCTGAGGAAGCTTGCGGGCGGCGAAGGCAGCCTCGAAGGAGGCATCAGTTTTTTTCATTTTTGCTATCACCTTTTTTACTTGTATCTGAATTGTTCCATCATTGCTATAACTTCATCGGCTGCTTTTCTTACAGCGGCGGCAAAAAGGCCATCCATAGCTATTTCAATGGTTCCTATACCGGTGCCCCTGTCTTCCATGCTTCGGTCTGCGCCCGACCGGAAGCTTTCGCAGTCCTCCGGCAGGCAGAAAAGTCTGCCTTGCCTGCCGGATGCCGCCGTTTTGTTGAGAAAAAATATTTTATTTCCGGCGGCATCAGGGGCGGCGGCTCTGGTTTCAAAATCCGCCGCCCTCAGATCGCCGCAGGCCGCCGTTTCGATGTATATGTGACAGTCGGCGGCGCGGCCTCTGCTTCCCAGGTCCAGTACGGCTGCTTCTACGGGATACAGGACTTCAAGTCTGTCGAGAAGCAGCCGGGGGTCGGCAGCGGACACCGCTGTCAGAGGTCCGTATCTGTCTCTGCATATGTATTTTGTAATGTCGGTTTCAATATCGTGTGTGAGCATATAATCCAGCTGACGGGATGAGAAGACCCTTTTATCACCGCCGATATTCTCCAGATATCTCATCCCGTCGGAATTTCGGTGGGCGAATATCAGTACTGTTTCTCCGTCCATTCTGCCGGCAAGGATTCTTGCCAGTGTCACGGCAGCCGCCGTGGTTCCGCTGCCCCCGGCAGCGGAACCTGCGCCGATGATTACAGGCCCGGCATCGGCGGCGCAGCAGAGCCTCCTGCCCGTTTCTTCCGTGTATCGGGCTCTGATAACGTTGAGGAGGGCGGAGGCGCTGCTGCAGGCGGCGGCCATACTGTCATCAATCACAAAGTATGGTATTTTATCGTCACACCCCTTTTTATCCATTGCTGCACTATCAGTTATTCTGATTCTATCTGTGAGCTGTACCAGTCTCCGTGCCAGGTCTTCTGCATGCTGACGGTTGCTGAGCTTCAGCACAACGTTCATGTATCCCTCCAAGTGAACCTCCTTCCGCTTCTCTGCTTGAAACTTTCTGAAAAAATGTAAAATTATTAATGTTAAATTTTTATTGTAATTATTTTACTTTTTGATTAAATGATACGCTCATTTACACTATTTGTCAAGCATTTTTTTACATTAATTAAAAAAACTGCAGTAATTTTATCCATAAAACCGCAGTTTTTACATATTATCCTAACCTAATCTTTCCTGGGGCTTTCCTGGCTTTTCCTGGCGCTTCTTCTATCTTTCCCCGATCATGCCCCTGAGCTTTCCTAATGCATCTGTTAGTGAACCGAGACTGTCAATAAGCCCCATAGCAACCGCTTCAGGACCAAAAAGCAGGGTTCCCACATCATTGGCCATATTGTCCGTACAATTCATCTTTTCCTCAATTTCCGTCTTTGAAGCATTGGAGTGCTCCACGATGAAATCCACCACCCTTTCCTGGGTCTTCTTCATATATTCAAAAGTCGGCTCCGCGGTAATTAACGTACCGCTTGTCCTTATAGGATGGAGGGTCATGGTCGCTGTCTTTGCAACGAATGAATAGTCAGCTGAAACCGCAAGAGGAATACCTATACTGTGTCCCCCTCCCAGAACCAGTGAGACTGTAGGCTTAGAGATGCCTGCCACCAGCTCTGACAGCGCCAGACCTGCCTCCACATCGCCGCCTACTGTGTTGAGCACCAGCAGAAGGCCCTTTATCTCCGGATTTTCCTCCACAGCAATAAGTTCGGGTATTAAATGCTCATACTTAGTGGCTTTTGTGTCCTGTGGCAGCACCGAATGTCCCTCAATGCTTCCGATTATGTTGATGTACTGCACATCACTCTTAAAGTTGCTGCCGCTGGCCAGAAGCCCCAGCTCTTTTATAATATCCGCCGCCTCGCCCTGGCTCTTGTCCTTTTCTTTATCATCGCTCATATTATGAATCCCCTTTTCGTAAAAATAAATATAACCTTATAGTATTATGAGCAAAGGAGCTGATTATTATGCTGTTGAGCGAAATCGGAGACAAGGAAATCATTGATATATCAAAGGGCAGCATGCACGGCAGGCTTTGGGATGCCGAAATGCTTTTTGATGAGACCACCGGTGTTATCCACTCTCTTTCCGTGCCTGATTTTCAGGGTAGTAAAAGTCGCTACAAAGAAGATTTGCAGCTTCCCTGGAGTTCGATTATAATAGTGGGAGAAGATACTATTATTTTTAAATCGAGGTAGGTGCGAAATCACATGAAATCATCAGGAAAACACATACATAAGGCATTGTCATTTCTGCTGGCTGTCACAATGATCACAGGGCTGCTTTTTATTTCCGGCTGTGGAAATGATATGCCCGCTGCAGACGGTAACGACACAGATGCACCGTATAAAACCGCAGCAGAGGAATTTTTTCTTGACAGAGGCGACGGTACATATACTCTGACAGAAGCTGTATATCCGAAGGATTACGACGGTCCAATGCCTCTCGTTGCCATTGCACACGGCTTCAAAGGCACACGAAACAGCGGCGCGCCGAGGAACTTTCCCACAGACTTGCTGAGGCGGGATACGCTGCTGTCCGAATGGACTTCAATCCTCGCACCGCACCGAAAAAAGATGCAGATAAAACCAACCTCTATGACCTTAAATCCATGGAGAAAGATATGCTACGTGCCGTAAACTACATGATCGGCCATCACTCCATCGATACCGACCGTCTGGGTCTTTACGCCCGCAGCATGGGCGGCAGAGTTGCTATGACCATGGCAAATGAAAACAGCGGCGGTTTTGATTTTAAGGCAGTGGCTCTGGTGGCTCCTGCCGGAACAGACGATGCCATGGTTTATTACATGGGCGGCGATGAAAGCTGGGAAGAAATGAAAAAGACCGCCCGGGAGGACGGTTTCATAGAGCATCAGGGGCAAAAGCTGACCCCGGAATGGTTTAAAGAGTTTGAAGACTATAACCCATGCGATTTCGGATATAAGTTTGGTGACAAGCCTGTGCTTGTCATCTGCAACACTCTGGACTATGTGGTAACCGATGAAACCAGCCGCAAATGTGCCGCTGCATATAAAAACAGCCGGGTAATCGAGGTCACCACCGACAATTACCACGGCTATGAAATGAGCTATGAAAACTCTGAGTTAAAAGACTATCTCATGTCTGAACTTATAGATTTTTTCAAAGATAATCTATAGTAAAGGCGTTCCGGACAGGCATATCCTAATCCAGCGAATACTTGGCCTCGAAGCCCCTTTCCTTCTGTTCGAATTCATCAACATCATACTTCTTGATGCGGCTTGTATATCTGTGCATATCGAAGGCCCCTTCTGCCGCCTCAATGGTACATATTGCAAGGTTGGAGCAGTGGTCCGCCACTCTTTCCAGATTAGTACCCAGGTCGGAAAGTATAAAGCCCAGCTCTATAGTGCAGATGCCCTTTCTCAGACGCTCTATATGGCGGTTCTTCACATCTGCGTGAATTTCGTCGATAACCTCCTCCAGAGGTTCTACAGATGCCGCCATCTCCACATCTTTCTCTACAAATGAATCCACCGCCAGATTTACGATTTCCCTTACAGCGTTCATAAAAATTCCCACTTCACGCTCCGCATCCGGTGAGAAATTAATTCCCTTCTGATAAAGCTCCAATGCCGATTCGGAAATATTTTTTGCATGGTCGGAAATTCTCTCCAGATCTCCTACATTATGAAGAATGGCACTCAGCGTAGTGTTGTCATCGTTGGATAAATCCTGTCTTTCCAGCTTTACAATGTATGCACTGAGAGTATCCTCATATCTGTCGATTTTGCTTTCAAGAAGATCCACGTAATTGAACTTGTCATCATCAAAGCTTTCAATCAGCCCCATGGCCGCCATGATGCTGTCACGTGAAAGCTGTGCCATTTTGGCCGCAACTTTTTTGCACTGCATGGTAGCAACAGACGGGGTATCCAGGAATCTTTCGTCCAAAAGTGTAAGGGTTTCGTCCTGCGCCTTCTTTTCCGGTGCATCCTTAACAACGAGAATTGCCAGCTTTTCCAGCTGCTTGTAGAAAGGCAGCAGAACTGCAGTGGATGCGATATTAAAGATGCTGTGTATTATTGCAATGTTGGCCGGATTTACCACGTCTCCCATAAAGTCGAAAGAAAGAACTGCATTTGCAGCATAGAATGCTGCCAGGAAAATCACAGTGCCTATTATGTTAAAGGAAAGATGAACTGCAGCAACTCTCTTGGCACCTTTGTTTGCACCTATTGATGAAAGAATGGCCGTCACGCAGGTTCCGATGTTCTGACCCATGATAATAGGAATGGCCGTGCTGTATGTAACGGACCCGGTGAGACACAATGCCTGCAGAATACCTACCGATGCCGAAGAGCTCTGAATCGCCGCTGTAAATACCGCACCTGCAGCAACACCCAGCACAGGGTTTGAAAACATGGTGAGAATGCTTACGAACTCAGGTACATCTTTAAGAGGTGCTACCGCTGAACTCATGATGTCCATTCCGTACATGAGCACCGCAAAGCCTATGAGAATCATGCCGATATTATACTTTTTTTCACTTTTCATGAACATCATGAAAACTATAGCTACTGCCGCAAGTATGGGCGAAAATGACATAGGTTTCAGAAGCTGCATGAACACACTGTCACCGTCAATAGACGTAAGGCTGAGAAGCCACGCCGTGGCCGTGGTTCCTATATTGGCTCCCATTATTACAGGTATAGCCTGTCTCAGCTGCATAATACCCGAATTTACAAAACCGACCAGCATTACAGTCGTCGCCGACGAGCTCTGAATTACCGCCGTAACCACACAGCCCAGAAGTACCCCCTTGGGTACACTGGACGTCAGGCTGCTCAGTATTCCTTCAAGCTTACTGCCCGATGTTCTTGTCAGGCCATCCCCCATAGTCTCCATACCGAACAGAAACAGGCAGAGTCCGCCTATCATCTGCAGGACATCGAAAATATCCATTTAACTATTTTTCTCCTTCCTTTTACCTTTTCTTAATGAATATGTAACCACATGATTACAGTTCTATTCTAAGGTGAAAGATGGGAAAAGAAAAGTTAAATGTATGTAAAATCTAGTTTACCATAATAATGAATTTTGACTTTGCTACTGTTATTCCTCCTACTCTTCTGGTGCCTATTATTTGCATTATATTTTTCTTTCTATATTTATAACATTACGTCTTTGATTCTCTTTCACAAGCAATCTGATGGATGGCAAATACAATAAAAATTATGTATGTAAGAAAGTCAAATCCGGCATCATTTCTGTAGATATACCCGGAAAGCATAGTCATCCTTATGGTCATTACCAAATAGAAAGCAGTAGACATAATAATATACGCAAAATACAATCGTTTTCTTGTTTTTGAACTAAATGATTTGTTTAATCCCAAATACCCATACAATATAGCAAAGACAATTACTATAATTACAAAGCAATTTGCATTTTCTCTATCCGTT
>JALFXR010000153.1 GCA_022787405.1 Bacillota bacterium | reverse complement strand
TGTATCACGCCAGCTTCTGCAGACATACGGAAGAGAACCTTCTCCAGAGGAAATCGCTGAAGAAATGGGAATTTCCGTTGATAAGGTAAGAGAGATACAGAAGATTGCTCAGGAGCCTGTTTCTCTTGAGACTCCTATAGGAGAGGAAGAGGACAGCCATCTTGGAGATTTTATACCTGATGAGGATGTTCCTGCTCCGGCAGAAGCAGCCGCTTTCTCCATGCTCAAGGAGCAGCTGGTTGAGGTGCTCGACACTCTTACAGAGAGGGAACAGAAGGTACTGAAACTTAGATTCGGACTGGATGACGGCAGAGCCAGAACTCTTGAGGAAGTTGGCAAGGAGTTTGATGTTACAAGAGAGCGTATTCGTCAGATTGAAGCCAAAGCCCTGCGTAAACTCCGTCATCCGAGCAGAAGCAAGAAGCTTAAGGATTATCTTGAATAATGATTAAATTAACACCAAGACTTAAAACAATTGCAGACGAGATAAAAAAAGGCGAAACCATGGCGGACATAGGAACCGATCATGGTTTTCTGCCTGTTTACCTGTGGGAGGCGGGAATCTGCCCTAAAGTGATAATGGCAGATATCAGCAGAGGATCGCTGGCAAAAGCGGCAGAAAACTGCTATAGCCTTCATCCTGATGTTGAATTCGATCTTCGACTTGGAAGCGGAATTGAGGTTCTGTCTCCCGGCGAGGTGGATTCTGTTGTCATAGCGGGTATAGGTGGAATCCTTATGACAGAGATACTGGGCGCTGACCTCCAAAAGGCATGGTCATTTGGGAAACTGATTCTTCAGCCAAGAAACCGCGTAGGACAGCTCAGATGGTGGCTTTATAACAACGGCTTCAGTATATCGGGAGAAAAGCTGGTTAGAGAAGGCAAGTTTATCTGTGAGGTGCTTACTGTGGTCCCGAAAGAGATGGCAGTGGCGGGTGATCTGGGGCCCGATGACATTGAATACGAGTTTCCCCACAAGCTGATAGATTATAAAAATGAACTTACAGAGGAATACCTGGAGAAAAAGCTTAATCTTGAAAGGCTTATTCTTGGCAGCATGTCAGAGGGAAGGCAGGAGGATCCTGCAAAACTGCGCCGCCAGACCTACAGAGTGGAATATCTCGAGTATCTTTTAGGGAGGTTATGGAATGAGGATTGATGATTTTATTGGTATGCTGGAAAACATCGCACCATTGGAAACGCAGGAAGAGTGGGACAATTCGGGATGGCAGATTAAGCTTACCGATGGGGAGATTTCAAAGGTAATGATTGCTCTGGAAATAAACAGGCAGGTTATTTATGATGCTGTTCTCAACGGTGTTGAACTGATTATAACTCATCATCCGCTGATTTATGGTCCACTTAAAAAAGTTGACCATAATGACATTACGGGTAATAATATTGCTGAGCTCATAAAGCACGGAATAAGCGTTTACTCTCTTCATACTCCATTTGATAAATGCCACGGAGGAAATAATGATTATCTTGGACGTGTGCTCGGCCTGGAAAATGTAAGCCTGATGGGCACCGATTCAAGCGGTTTCTGCCGTATGGGCATGCTTCCGGGACAAGGTATGAAGGCGTCGCATTTTATAGAACACGCGGCAAGATGTCTAAAAATAGACAGGAAGCTTCTCAGCTATGCCGGTTCACTTGACAGACAGATAAAAAAAGTAGGCTGGTGCAGCGGAGCGGGAGCTGAATTCATCAGAGAGGCCAAAGCTGCAGGATGTGACCTGTATCTGACAGGTGATGTGAAGTATCACGCAGCGCAGGAAGCCAGGGAACTTGATATTGCCATACTGGACTGCGGTCATTTCGGTACTGAGCAAATTTTCTGTGAAAATATTGCTTCCATACTTGACAAAGCTGAGGGAGTTGATATAATTCAATGCGACGTCAATTTAAATCCGTTTGCTGTAATTTAGAGGGGGCTTTGAGGTGAAAGATAGTAAAAAAGAAAAAAGACAGAAAAAGGTCATGCAGGTTGTAGTGGTTATGGTTATTGTTGCCGTGGTGATTACATACAGCATAACCTTCGTAGGTTCATTTTTAGGATAAATTGTCACATTCTCGGGTAGAGCAGACAATCGCGTAAGCTTTTGGCTTATGAGGAAAGTCCGGGCTCCACAGGGCAAGGGTGCCGGATAACGTCCGGCGTAGGTAACTATAGGGAAAGTGCAACAGAAACATTCCGCCGAAACAGTACGGCTGTGGTAAGGTTGAAATGGTGAGGCAAGAGCTCACCGGCAGTATGGAGACATGCTGGCCGTGTAAACCCCACCCGGAGCAAGACCAAATAGGGCGAGGAAGGCGGCTGCCCGTCGCCTGCCCGGAAGGTAGGTCGCTGGAGCCTGTCAGCAATGGCAGGTCGAGATAGATGATTGTTTAATACAGAACCCGGCTTATAGCTCTGCCCGGGTCAAAAAAAGTGCTTCTCGATATATAGAGAGGCACTTTTTGCTTAGAATTAAAACTGTTTAACCTGTAATGCTTCAACCAGCTTGATACCTCCGTGCTTTTCCACGAAGTAATTGAGGGTGAACTGGTTGGCAAAGAGTATTATAGGTCTTTCAAAGTGGTCAAATACCAGCATGGTTCTGGAATCAAGCACATCCTTGACTTTCTCAATGTCATCGGTTTCTACCCAGCGGGCTACACTGAAATCAAGTCTGTCCATACGTATTTCTGCATTGTACTCGTTTTTAAGTCTGTATTCGAAAACTTCAAACTGGAGCTGACCGACAGCACCGATAACAACCTCATTATACTGGTTTCGGTAAACCTGAATTGCTCCTTCCTGAGCCAGCTGATCCACACCTTTCTGAAACTGCTTTGCCTTCATGGTGTTCTTAGGCGTTACTAGTGCAAACAGCTCAGGCGGGAAGGTAGGAAGAGGTTCGAAGAAAAGAGGCTCCTTAGTTGTTGTTAGGGTGTCACCAATCTGATAGTTTCCTGTATCGTATATTCCTATAATATCTCCAGCAATGGCGGTGTCCACCGTTTCACGTTCGTTTGCCATGAGCATTGTAGACTGGGCAAGTTTCATTTCTTTGCCTGTTCTTGAAAGTTTAACGCTCATACCGCGTTCGAATGTCCCTGAACAAATACGGAGAAAGGCCAGCCTGTCTCTGTGGGCTGGATTCATGTTAGCCTGAATTTTGAATATGAAACCGCTGAAGAAATCGTCAGTGGGCTTTACTTCTCCGGTTGTAGTCTTTCGAGGACCGGGAGCAGGGGACATATCCAGGAAATGATTGAGGAAAGGAATTGTACCGAAGTCTGCAAGGGCTGATCCGAAGAAGACAGGGGATAGTTTACCTCGTGATATAAGTTCCATATCAAATTCGTTGCCTGCACCTTGGATAAGTTCTATCTCGTCACGAAGAGCAGCAAGATTATATCCTGCGACCTCATTCTCAAGTTCAGGACCGAATACACCCTCATCACCGAGCTGAATGGTTTTACCTGCTTTATATAAATGAACCTCGTTTTTAAGCAGGTCATATATACCTTCAAAGTTAAGACCGTTGCCTATGGGCCATGTAACAGGCACTGAAGGCAGTCCAAGGACATCTTCCAGCTCCTGAACCAGATCAAAGGGCTCTTTGGTCTCTCTGTCAAGTTTGTTTATGAAGGTGAAGATAGGTATGCCGCGCATGGAGCATACTTTAAAAAGTTTTTTAGTCTGTGCTTCAATACCCTTGGCACCGTCTATAACCATAACTGCGCTATCCACAGACGTAAGAATTCTGTATGTGTCTTCACCGAAATCGTTATGTCCCGGTGTATCCATGATTGAAATTACCTTACCGGCATAATCAAACTGCATGACGGATGAAGTAACAGAAATTCCTCTCTGCTTTTCGATTTCCATCCAGTCCGAGGTTGCAAACTTGCTGTTCCTTCTGGCTTTGACTGTGCCGGCCTCACGGATTGCACCACCGTGAAGAAGAAGTTTTTCCGTTAAAGTTGTCTTGCCTGCGTCGGGATGGGATATGATGCCGAATATTCTACGGGCCTGTATTTCCTCTAATCTGGTTGTCATAAATTCTCCTTATATCGATTTAAAATCTTTTTTGCCGTAACTTTTATGATATCATAAATCGTGGATTTGTAAACAAAATATTGAAATATATTTTTTTTTGCGTTATAATGTATAAATTCGCGAAAATAACCGGAAAGGTAATTAGATATATTATGGAAAATAATACCAATAAGATAAGAACAGAAAACAAGATGGGAACCATGCCTGTACGCCAGCTCTTGGTAAGTATGGCATGGCCTGCGGTTCTTTCAATGACTATAAATGCGCTTTATAATGTGGTGGATAGCATATTCGTCGCACAGATAAGTGAAGATGCATTGACAGCCGTTTCTATCGTCAATCCTATACAGATGCTGATAATTGCCCTTTCTGTCGGAAGCGGAGTAGGCATTAATTCTCTCATATCGAGAAGACTGGGGGCGGGGCGTCAGGATGAAGCAGACCAGGCAGCGTCCACAGGCATCAGAATCGGTTTGATAAATTATCTGTTGTTTTTTATAGTCGGTTTGTTTGTGACAGTACCTTTTGTAGGCTCATATGCTGAGAAGGGAACTTATATTTTTGAAGCAGCAAGGACTTACATGATGATAGTATGTATAGGTTCGATTTTTCTCAATGTACAGGTAGTTATTGAGAAAATACTTCAAGCTACAGGTAATATGATTGCTCCTATGGTGTGCGGTCTGACAGGTGCTATTGTAAATATTGCTCTTGATCCCATTCTTATATTCGGTCTTTTAGGATTGCCCGCCCTTGGAGTAGCAGGTGCTGCTATTGCAACTGTTTCCGGACAGATGTGCGGAATGCTTGTAGGCGTATGCATAATGGTAAAAGGAGAACATCTCGTTGAAGTTAAAATTAAAAATTTCAGGATAAATTGGAAGGTTGTCCTTGACATATATAAGGTCGGCCTGCCTTCAATCATAATGCAGTCCATAGGGTCCCTTATGCTTATTCTTTACAATATGATTCTGGTGGTTTACTCTACAACAGCTGTGGCAGTACTGGGAATTTATTTTAAAATACAGTCATTTGTGTTTATGCCTGTTTTCGGACTTAATCAGGGTGCAATGCCGATTATGGGCTACAATTACGGAGCCAGGGATAAAAAGAGACTTATGGACACATACAAGGAAGGTCTTAAACTTGCACTGCTTGTTATGGGACTGGGCCTTCTGATATTTCAGATCTTCCCTTCTGAACTGCTCAGAATGTTTGATGCATCGCAAGAAATGCTTAGAATCGGCGTACCTGCTCTCAGAATTATAAGCATATGCTTTCTTCCGGCGGCTTTCGGCATAATCTCATCAACTATGTTTCAGGCTACAGGGCATGGAGTGCTCAGCCTTTTTGCATCATTGCTCAGACAGCTGGTAGGAATTCTGCCTCTGGCATACATTCTTATCAGAATAGGAGGCGTTACACTTTCCTGGGCATCTTTCCCGCTGGCAGAAATTATCGGCCTGACATACAGCGCTGTTATGATGAGAAGACTATATAAAAAAGAAATATCAAATCTATAGTTGAAATTTGCATTCTGCGGTGCTATAATTACCAACTGAGCTTATATTCTTCGGAAGTGAGACTCAGAAAAAGAGTAAAAGCATATGTGCGCTGATTACATTCAGCGTGCGATTTTCTTGTAATGCAAAAACCCGCCTTCTGAGCCTGAAGCTTGGAAGGCTTTTTTAATTCACAAAGAAAGGGAAATTCAAAATGACAATCGAAATGCTTAAAGGAAAAATTCACAGGGCAACCGTAACACAGGCTGAGCTGAACTATGTAGGCAGCATCACAGTTGACGAGGACCTTTTAAAAAAATCAGGTATTCTGGAATATGAAAAAGTCCAGATAGTTGATATAAATAACGGAAACCGTTTCGAAACCTACACTATTGCAGGAGAAGCAGGCAGCGGAATGATATGTTTAAACGGGGCTGCAGCAAGGTGTGTAAGCGTCGGAGATAAAATAATCATAATGGCTTATGGTAAGTTTACTCCTGAAGAGGCTGCCTTACATAAGCCTTCTGTTGTATTCGTCGATGATAATAACATGGTAAGCCGTG
>JALFXR010000127.1 GCA_022787405.1 Bacillota bacterium | reverse complement strand
TACTGCAAATCTTTATGGAAGGAGACGGACGATGAAAAAGATTAAAGAAGTGATTGAGATATCGGGATTATCGAGGAGAACTCTTCAGTATTACGATGATACGGGGCTTATGGATAACAAAAGAACAGCGGAAAACTACAGACTTTATGGAGAGGAGGATCTGCAGCAGCTCTGGGAAATAATACTGTACAAGGAGATGGGCTTTCGGCTGGATGAAATCAGAAAGCTTTTGAACAATGAAGAATGTGATACGAGAGATTCGCTGATGACAAAAGCGGATTCCATTAAGAAAGAAATATCAGAGCTTCAAAGGATTCTTAATTTCATTGAAAAGGTTATTGATTACGGATTGCCGGATATGAATGCTGATGACTTAAGCTCTGACGGTATGACAATGGCAGAAATGGCAGGCATATTCTCAGAAAGAATATAAGTTGGGAATTACAGTATTGCTATTACGTATGCGTGATAGCCTACAATTTATTAAATGAGAAAAAGTTTGCTCTGCATGAAACCATGCGGGGGAAAATCAATTGAGCGAGGAGTGAAAGTAAATGAAAAAGGTAATTGTATTTGTACTGGCAGCAGTAATGCTCTGCAGTCTGGCTGCCTGCGGAGGTGAGACTGTCTCAACCGGAGAGGAAAAAGTATCTGTAAACACCATTGAAGAACTGGAGGAGATTGTTCAAAAGGACATAACTGACACTGTAGACGGTCTGAGAGCTGAATATGATCAGCTTACAGCAGAGATTGATACATACGACAAATATGTCAAGAACACTGCAAAGGTTAATGATTTCTATAACAAAATCAAAGAAGAAAACAGAGCCATCTGCATCAGAATGAGGGAATACAGCATCACCTATACGGAGCTTGTACTTAAATCCGGTGGATCAAACAGTGATAAGTACGATGCTATCGGAGACCTTTATGACTGCATATATGATGATGCGTGCGGTGATATCTATGACGGCATCTACGACAATCTTATGGGAGATATGTATGATGCGATTTATGATGGAGTGGTAAGCGAGGGCTATGACCATGCATCATACGAAGAGTGGTCGGACATGTCATCTGATGCTTATGACATCTGGTCAGACAATCTTTCTGATATATATGATGAATGGTCAGATGCACTTTCAGACATTTATGATTTCTGGTCAGACGTGAGCGGCGATCTGTATGACGGTGATACAGACAAGGTTAATGAGGAGATAACAAAATTCAGGGAAGATATTGATAAGCTTAAAGAAGATAAGTAAAAGATGTCGAAATTACATGGGACTTTGGAAATAATCCATAGTCCCTTTTTATTTTGCACGAAACAAGAAAGGGGGAATCATATATGGCTGATATTAAGGTTCGTGAAATCAGCAAAGGAACCATCAAAACCATAGACCGCAGCATTGCATCCTCGAGAAGAATCAGAAATGCTGCGTCAGAGATAAAGACTCAGACAGGCTCGCATCTGAGAAATGACGATAACAGCCCGGCGGAATATGCTGCGGGGCAGGTTGAATACAGAATGAGGGAGACAGGATATGTCTCAAGAAGAGCAGCTGCAGAAGCTGCACCTTATGCAGTAAAGGGCGCACGAAAGGCAGTTGAATCATACAGAATAAGGCAGGCATCCAAACAGCTTAAGAATCAGAGGATTAAGACAAAGGCGGAAGTATCTGCAGGTAATAACGGGATTAAACTCAAAGCGTCTTCAGGAAAAAGCTCCGCACAAAACATGAGCATTAATAAAGCTCGAAAGCAAATGCAGCAGACTGCTCAGACGCCCGCTCGTGCCGCCAAGACCTCGGTAAAGTCTGCCAAGCAGCTTGCCAAAGGCATCGCAAAGACCGCTAGAGCCACTGCGGAAAGCACAAAAGCTCTGTTTACCGCCATAGCTGCAGGTGGATGGATCGCAATTACAGTAATACTCTGCTGCGTCATCTTCGGCGCAGCCTTTTACTTTTTTGGCGACGAAAGTTCTCAAAACTATATTCCTGTAAGTCCGGAAGTAGAAGCCTACACTTCTGTTATTCAGAAATATGCGGATGAATATGGAATTCCTCAGTATACGGAGCTTATCAAAGCTGTCATGATGCAGGAGTCGGGCGGTAAGGGTAAAGATCCGATGCAATCCTCGGAATGCGAATACAACAAGAAGTATCCAAGAAAGCCCAACGGCATCAAGGAGCCCGAGTACTCAATAGACTGCGGAGTTCATTACCTGAGCGACAACCTTGCTGCGGCTAAGGCCAAAAGCCCGGTCGATATGGACAGAATCAAGCTTGCTCTTCAGGGCTACAACTTCGGCTCGGGATATATTTCCTGGGCGGTCAAAAGGTACGGCGGCTACAGCTATGCCGGCGCAATCGAATTCTCAGAGAAGCAGGCGGAGAAAAACGGCTGGGATTCATACGGAGACCCAAACTATGTAGAAAATGTTCTAAGATACTATCCTTACGGCAACTACTCATACGATGTTATAAACACAGGTCCCGGCAAACTCGGTCTTCCGATTCAGGGAATGAAGCGAGGTAATATCTCCTCACACTTCGGACCTCGAAGCTCCCCTGGCGGCTTCGGCTCGACCTATCATCAGGGTCTTGATATAGCCTTCCCAATGGGAACCAAGATCCTCGCATGTGAAGCTGGAAGCGTAACAAGCGCAGGATGGAATGGCGGCCTTGGCAAATGCGTCATAATAAAGCACAACGACAGTCTGCAGACTGTATACGGACACATGAGCGCAATAAAGGTCAAATCCGGGCAAAAGGTAGTCAGAGGCCAGCAGATCGGAAATGTCGGCAGCACCGGCAACTCCACCGGTCCGCACCTGCACCTTGGAGTGAAGGTAAACGGCAGGTATGTGAACCCGGAGAAAGGGTGGCTGAGTATACCGTAGGATGTAGAAAAATGCTGATGAAATTACAATTATTGACAATACCGCCTGCTGATATGGTAGGCGGTAGGATGAAAAGATTACACAAGAAGAAGTCTATGCCTTTGGTCAGGAATTTGCAGAAAAATGGTTTGCTGGATTTCAAACGGTCATTGCCGTTCATCAGGATCGGGATCACATTCACTGCCATCTGGTAACCAATTCTGTCAGCTATGAAGATGGGAGAAAATATCACACTTC
>JALFXR010000111.1 GCA_022787405.1 Bacillota bacterium | reverse complement strand
CGTGTGCCAAATGGGGCGCTGCCCCCTTTGGAAACCCCCGCAACAAACAGGTGCTATGCACCCAGCCGGGAGCATAGCGCCGTTTGTTGTCAGCAGCCCGTTTCACGGTCTGCGTGTAGTTCCTTGTAAACTGACCTAAATGGAATTGCAAATATCATATTGTTTTCGCACCGAAATACAGAAGACAAGTGTTTTATGGAGAGAAAGCTGTTGCAATAGGAAAGATACTTAGGCAGCTTTGTGAGTGGAAAGGCGTGAAAATAATAGAGGCAGAATTATGCCGTGATCATGTACATATGCTGGTGGAAATACCACCGAAAATGGCTGTGTCAAGTTTCATGGGTTACCTCAAAGGAAAAAGTACTACGATGATATACGAGCAATTCCCCGAGCTGAAATATAAGTATAAGCAGCGAGAATTTTGGTGCAAAGGATACTATGTGGATACAGTGGGGAAAAATGAAGGGAGAATTGCGGAGTATATCAAGCATCAACTTGATGAAGACCGATTGGGAGAACAGTTAAGTATTCCTGAAGTGGAAAAGCCAAAGAAAAATAAGAAGTAAGAGATGAGGCAACGCAGCTGTCAAACCGCATTACGCGTTGCACGTGTTCCGCGAGGAATAAGGGCTATGCCCGCAAAGGAAAAACCCCGCGTTTCACGCGGGGATGATTTTTTTTTTCAGGTAGTGGTAAAGTGCAAAGGTGAGATATGCCTTGCCGCAGCCGAAGTCGATGATGCGCAGGGTGCGGCTGGAAGGCAGATATTCAAAAACGTCGTCGACAATCTCAAGATACCTGTTTATCTGGCGGAATTTGCTGTAGGCACGTGGAAAGACCTTTCCGTCCCGGCCCATTACACCCAGCTCTATGAGAAAGTCGCATGGAACGCCGTCGGGGATAATATAATTTTTGGTTTTGTTGTGAGAAAGGACAGGCATACACGTAGGCACGGCAACAGATTTTTTTGATGTAATCCGCGGGTTTTGTGGTTTTGAAGCCAGCACCTGGATTTCCTCTGAAGCAGTGAAGATGTTTACCTGTTTGAAGTCTTCCTCTACCAGGCGAAGGGCGGTGCTTACCGCATCAGCAGCTTCAAGATTGGTGTGGGTGACCTTTTTCGGAAAGCTGTACTCAGCCTGATATACAAGCCTGTCACCGAGGATGACGGGACGCATGGTTACCTTATTGTATTCAAGAGATTTTCTGCGTTTGCCGCTGAAAACAGCTTTCAGATGACCGTCAGCAGTGTCTGGGTTTTCCACGGCAAAAATTTCTTTAAAGAGTGTAACCAGCTTTTCCATAGTTATATATTTCCTTTCCTGAATGCAATAGGGCAGCTCCGCAAATATAACAGGCGAAACCGTTGTACAAATTATACCACGGCTTTTGTCAGTTGTAAAAAGGATTATTATGTGTTAGAATAACAGGAGTTATAAAGTCAGGAACAACAGGAAAGACTTTTTGAAAGGAAAAGACAGGAAACAATAATGAGGATAGCGTTTCACACTTTAGGCTGCAAGGTCAACCAGTATGAGACAGAGGCCATGAAAGAGCAGTTTAAGGCGGCAGGCTGTACCATCGTAGGAGAGGAAGAGGCTGCAGATGTGTATGTAATCAACACCTGCACCGTAACCAACCTGGCGGACAGGAAGTCGCGTCAATATATAAGAAGAATGAAAAAAAAGTGTCCTGATGCGGTGGTGGCTGTAACCGGCTGCTATGCTCAGGTGAAGCCTGACGAGGTGGCTTCACTGGATGAAGTGGACATCGTTGCTGGAACAGGAGAGAAGAACAATATACTTTCATATGTACAGCAGTTCATGGAGGAAAGGCAGCGTCAGAAGCACATAAAAACATATGACGAGCTTACCAGCTATGACGACAGCGGAATAATCACCTCCATGGAGTCCAGAACCAGGGCATATATAAAGATTCAGGAAGGCTGCAACAGGTTTTGTGCCTATTGCCTGATTCCCTTCGCCAGAGGCCATGTGAGAAGCCGTGATCCTGAGGATATTACTGAAGAGGCAGAGACCCTCATCGGCCAGGGCTTCAAGGAGATTATCCTCACCGGTATTAATACCGCTCTTTACGGAACAGAGGAAGGGTTCAGCTACCCGCTCAAACCTGATGAAGAGGCTGACGGACTCAGGGGCATTGAGATAATAATCAAAAGATTAAATGAGCTGCAGGGAGATTTCAGAATCAGGCTCAGTTCCCTGGAGCCTACGGTAATAAATGCGGAATATGTGGGACGGCTTATGAAATATGAGAGGCTCTGCCCGCATCTCCACTTGTCGGTACAGAGCGGCAGCAATCACGTGCTCAGGCTTATGAACCGCCGTTACGACAGAGATGAATATCTGGAGATAGTTAAGGTTCTGCGTGATTTTGACCCCCTTTACGGTATAACCACAGATATCATCTGCGGCTTTCCGGGAGAGACGGAGGAGGATTTTGAGGACAGCATTGACATAATCGAGAAGGTGAAGTTCTGCAAAGTTCATGCATTCAAATACTCCAGACGTCAGGGCACTGCAGCGGCTCTCATGGAGGGACAGATACCGGGAGAGATTAAAAATCAGCGCAGTGACAGACTAATAGAGGCAGGAGAAAAGGCAGCGGCGGAGTTCATGGAAAGCTGCCGCGGAGCGGTAAGGCCTGTGCTCTTCGAGGAGACCTGTGAAGAGGAGGGCCTGATAACCGGCTACAGCGATAATTATATCAAGGTTTATGCCCGAGGTGAGTCCGGTGATTTAAACAGCATCAGAAGGGTAAAACTTCTGGAGAAATATAAAGATGGAATGAAAGGAGAGATTGAGTAATGGCAGACTGTGTATTTTGCATGATTGCAAACCATGAGATACCGTCAAACATAGCTTACGAGGACGATCAGATTATCTGCTTCCACGACCTGGAGCCGCAGGCACCTGTACATGTACTGGTGATTCCTAAGAAGCACATCGAATGCATCGATGCGCTGACTGAGGAAGACAGCGAGCTGATTGCACATCTCATGCTCAAAATCAAAGATATTGCTGCTGATCTGGGCCTTGAAAACGGCTACAGAGTGGTAAGCAACAACGGCGAAGACGCTTTCCAGACTGTTAAGCATCTTCATTTCCATATCCTCGGAAAGAGAAAACTGACCTGGCCACCGGGCTAAACCCGGCGGCTGCCCTTTGCGGCATTCAGGCACAGACAGCCTCATGTTTGAGGACAAGCAGAAATACTACAGAGAACATAATATTCAAAGATAAAAACCGGCAGCTGCAGTTTCTGAAAAGAAAAAGCGGCGCCGGTTTTTTGCACATAATACAGACCATGAGAATACTATATTATGGCGATATAAATATGAAAAAAGGAGTAGTCATATGGCACAGACACCAACCACAACAGATAAAAGCCTTGACATGGGTCCGGAGCCTTACATAACTGATGTGGACAGAATGGCGGTAATCAACAAGGATTACAGAAATGCCCTATGGACCGGAGAGCATCTGCAGATGACCCTTATGACCATACCGCCAGGCGGAGAAATAGGCACAGAAATCCATCACGATACCGACCAGTTCGTACGCGTGGAACAGGGAAGAGGTATAGCCAGTATGGGTTCTGACAAGAACATGAATGATATCAGGCAGTATGTGCGGATAGGTGACGTGATATTTGTTCCTGCCGGAACCTGGCATAATGTGATGAATACTGAAAACTTTCCTCTGAGACTGTCCGCCGTATACGGACCTCCACATCATCCCAGAGGAACTGTGCAGGCTGTTTCCGAGCAGTCTGCACATTAAAGACATCAGACATATTTAAGGCTTTATATGCCGCTGGCACCGTAGTTTGACAGAACACGGGCGGAAGGGTCATCCACGTTGCACCCTTCCCAGTCCTTGTTCGGCATCCAGTAGCCGGCAATCATGCGAGCCTGGCCCGGATAGAACTTCTCAAAGAGTTCGCGGTATAGAAGCGATTCTTTAGTAAATGGTTTCGGAGGAGAGAAGCGGTCTTTGAGAAGTTCAAACTGCTGGTCTGTATAGAGACTTTCTGCATGTGCCTTCAGATAATCCACCATGGAATGTCCCACGGCATCGCTGAAAGCAGCTTTTTCTCTCATCAGTATGGAACGAGGCAGGATATCCTCAGCCTCAAATGCATGACGCAGCAGATATTTACCTTTGCCGTAGGTGTTCAGCTTCTTTTCCGGGTCGATGGACATTACGTATGACACGAAGTCTAGGTCTCCGAAAGGAACACGTGCCTCCATGGAGTTGACCGAAATGCACCGGTCTGCGCGGAGAACATCGTACATATGAAGCTCGCGTATACGCTTAGCCGATTCCTCCTGGAAAGCATCAGCCGACGGAGCAAAATCCGTATATTTATAGCCGAATAGTTCATCTGAAATCTCACCGGTGAGAAGGACACGGATGTCGGTCTGTTCGTGAATTGCCTTGCAGAGCAGGTACATACCTATTGAAGCCCGTATGGTAGTGATGTCGTATGTTCCCAGCAGATGGACAACCTCCGGTAGTGCAGAAATAACATCCTCTTTTGTGATGATGATTTCGTGATGATTGCTGCCGATGAAATCCGCCACCTCCCTTGCGTATTTAAGGTCGATGGCATCCTCGGACATGCCTATGGCAAAGGTTTCTATCGGTTTATCAAGAATGCGGGCAGACACAGCGCAGACAAGAGATGAATCCAGTCCGCCTGAAAGCAGGAAACCCACAGGAGCGTCTGCATCAAGACGTTTTCTGATTCCTTCGGTCAGCTTTTCCCGTATGTTTCTGCAGATGGACGTTATGTCATCGCGGTTAACCATGTCAACTCGTGTAATATCTCTGTAGCAGTGAAATTCACTATTGATATAATAATGTCCGGGAGGGAAAGGCATGATTCTGTCTGTCAGACCCACCAGATTTTTAGCCTCTGACGCGAAGATTATGCTGCCTTCCCTGTCGTATCCGTAATAAAGAGGGCGTATGCCTATGGGATCTCTTGCGGCTATAAGACCACAGGATTCATCATAAAGAATCATGGCAAATTCAGCATCCAGCATGGAGAACATGCTGACTCCGTACTCAAGGTAGAGGGGAATCAGAATCTCACAGTCCGAGTCACTTCTGAAAGTATAGCCTTTCTCTTCAAGCTCACATCGTATGGAACGGAAACCGTAGATCTCACCGTTGCAGACACAGGCGATGCCTCCTGAGACAAAAGGCTGCATGCCGGTTTCGGTAAGCCCCATAATTGCAAGTCTGTGAAAGCCCAGCATCCCCTGTTTAAGGGGATGCAGTCTGGTCATGTCAGGACCTCGGGACACAGTTTCGTCGAAGCCCTTTTTTAATTCTTCAAGGGGAATCAGTCCCCCGGAATATCCGATAATTGAACACATAAGTTGTTTTCCTCCATTTATCTGATGCCAAAGAGCAGGTGACCATAGGAAGGGTATGGCCAGTATGTTTTGGCTGTAATTGTTTCTAGCTCGTCAATGACGATGCGAAGCTCTGCCATATCGGCAAATACTTTTTCCCTGTAGTAATGTCCCATTTCTGTGATATCGGTCATATCCTTTGCATCTACAGTATCTTTTTCAAGCAGTGAAACCTTATCGTATGCACAGGACAGCATTGCTGACAGCTTGTGAATAAGTGAATCCTCGTACTGACATGAGATGTCTTCCGCGATATTCTTCTTTGCCAGGAGGGCGTCGGAAAGCTCTTTGGAGAAGGCACTTACTGCAGGAAGGATTTCCTTCTTTACCATCTCTATCATTGTCAGTGCCTCTATGTTGATAACCTTGCAGTAGTTTTCCATGAGAATTTCATAGCGGGATTCCATTTCTTCCTTGGTAAATACCTTATGAGACGTGAACAGGTCCACATTTTTCTTATGGAGAAAATATGGCAGCGCATCAGGCGTCGATTTAAGATTGAGAAGTCCTCTCTTGCCGGCTTCTTCTATCCATGATTCGTCATAGCCGTTGCCGTTGAAAAGGATGCGCTTGTGTTCCTTGATGGTTTCCTTGATAAGTGATTCCAGTGCCTGGTCAAAATCGTCTGCAGGTTCGAGAATATCTGCAAACTGCTTCAGAGATTCAGCAACGATGGTGTTGAGAACCACATTCGGTCCCGACAGTGAAATGGATGAGCCCAGCATACGGAATTCAAACTTGTTGCCGGTAAAAGCGAATGGGGAAGTTCTGTTTCTGTCTGTAGTATCCTTCGGGAACTTCGGGAGAATCTTTACTCCTACCTTAAGCATTTCCTTTTCAGTACCGCCGTAAGGTGTGCCTGTCTCGATGGCTTCAAGTATTGCAGACAGCTCTTCGCCAATATATATTGACACTATGGCAGGTGGTGCTTCATTGGCTCCCAGTCTGTGGTCGTTTCCTGCTGTGGCAACGGAGATGCGCAGCAGATCCTGATAGTCGTCTACAGCCTTGATCACAGCACAGAGGAAAAGGAGAAACTGTGCGTTTTCATAAGGTGTATCTCCCGGCTCCAGAAGATTAAGCCCGGTGTTGGTGGAGATGGACCAGTTGTTGTGTTTGCCGCTTCCGTTGACACCAGCGAAAGGCTTTTCGTGGAGCAGACATACCATATCGTGTTTCTTTGCAATCTTCTGCATCAGCTCCATGGTAAGCTGGTTATGATCCACAGCTATGTTGGTTGTGGTGAATACAGGGGCCATTTCGTGTTGTGCCGGTGCTACCTCGTTATGTTCTGTCTTGGCCAGAATGCCCAGCTTCCAGAGTTCCTCGTTGAGTTCCTTCATGAATGACTGAACCTGAGGCTTGATTACACCGAAATAGTGGTCGTCAAGATCCTGTCCCTTAGGTGGCTTGGCTCCGAAAAGGGTTCTGCCTGTGTATATAAGGTCCTTTCGCTTGTCATAGATATCCTTGTCGATGAGAAAGTATTCCTGCTCTGCTCCAACAGTGGTTCTTACAGATGTGACATCGTCTCTGCCAAAAAGTTTCAGCACACGCAGAGCCTGCTTGTTGATGGCCTCCATAGAACGCAGAAGGGGTGTTTTCTTGTCAAGTGCTTCTCCGCTGTAGGAACAGAAGGCTGTGGGGATACAGAGAACACCGTCTTTAATAAATGCATAGGACGACGGGTCCCAGGCGGTATAGCCTCTGGCTTCGAAGGTGGCGCGCAGGCCTCCCGAAGGAAAACTGGATGCGTCAGGTTCGCCCTGTACCAGTTCTTTACCGGAAAACTCCATTATTACCTTCCCTACATCTACCGGTGAGATGAAGCTATCATGCTTTTCTGCAGTGATGCCGGTCATAGGCTGAAACCAGTGAGTGAAGTGGGTTGCTCCTTTTTCGACGGCCCAGTCCTTCATGGCATTTGCTACAACATTGGCAACATTTATATCCAGCTTCTTACCGTTTTTAATGGTAAGCTGCACCTGCTTGTAAATATCTTTGGGAAGTCTGTCCTGCATTACAGAATCTCCGAATACGTTTTCTCCAAAAATCGCTGTTACATTTAACCCGTTCATTGTCTAGTACCTCTTTTCTGTCGTTTTTTATCAAATAAAAAGGCAACGGCAGCGTAAGGATGGGATAGTTTTACCTTACGACGCCATTGCCGCATTTACCTGTATTGGGTTTCAATGTAGCGAATTATAAACCTGTATTTAGTTATTGTCAACAAGTTTTTTGTTATTTTTTGTTATTTTAAACATAATTTTTTCTCCGCTGAACTTGACAAAGCCATGAAAACAATTTAGAATTAGTCCATTCATAAATGAAGGAGGAAGAAAAATGTATTCCTACGATGAGGTAATGACTTTTGTGGAAGAGGAGGACGTGAGGTTTATCCGTCTGGCATTTTGTGATATCAACGGGAAGCAGAAGAATGTGGCCATTATGCCCAGCGAGCTGAAGCGCGCCTTCGAAAGCGGCATATCTTTTGATGCCTCTGCTATTGATGGATTCGGTGCTCAGATAAAAAGCGACCTGTTCCTTCATCCTGATCCGTCCACTCTTGTGATTCTGCCATGGAGGCCTTCAGAGGGACGTGTGGTAAGAATGTTCTGCGATATAAGCTATCCGGACGGAAGTCAGTTTGAGCTTGATAACCGTTATATCCTGAAACGTGCGGTTCAAGAGGCGGCAAAAGAAGATATCAGCTGCTTCTTCGGCACAGAATTTGAGTTTTATCTGTTCAGGACTGACGGAGACGGAATGCCTACGCTGATACCTTATGACGATGCGGGATACTTTGATATCGCTCCTGACGACAAGGGAGAAAACATACGCAGAGAGATTTCGCTCACCCTGCTTGATATGGGCATACAGCCGGAGACATCTCATCATGAGGAAGGGCCGGGACAGCAGGAAATCGACTTCCGGTTTTCTGATGCCCTCAGTGCTGCAGATAATGCTGTCACCTTTAAGAACGTAGTAAAGACGATATCACAGGCTGCAGGTGCTCACGCGGATTTTTCCCCGAAACCGCTGGAGGGTGAGAGCGGCAACGGAATGCACATTAATATATCTATACGGGACAGAAGCGGCCGCGATGTCCAGAACATGTTCATGGCCGGTGTCATGGAGCATATCAGAGAGATCACCATGTTTCTCAATCCTAAAAAGGAGTCTTACCTGAGACTTGGAGAAAAGAAAGCTCCCAAGTACATCACCTGGTCGCCGGAAAACAGGTCACAGCTTGTGAGAATTCCGGCGGCAGCACCTGAAAACAGGAGAATAGAGCTTCGTTCACCTGATCCTACAGCCAATCCGTATCACGCCTATGCCCTTCTTATATGGGCGGGGCTGGACGGAATCAGAAGGAGCCTCATGCCGTCTGAACCGACTAATGTGAATCTGTTTATGGCAGGTGACGATATCACTTCATCACTGGAGAGACTGCCTCAGTCTCTGGATGAGGCCAGGGAGTTTGCAAAGAACAGCAGAATTGTGCGGGAGTGTCTGCCTGAAAAGCTGCTGGAGACTCTGGGACTGTAAAGCAAGCTGTAATTCTACGGAAAGGAGGGGGTGACATTGCTGACAGAAAGACAGCAGCTTTGCGCGCTGATCGTATCAAAGTCCGACAGAACGCCGGAAGCCATAGGACCGATTCTGACGATGAATGGTATCGGAAAGATTTTGCGCGCTCAGAGTGCAGGGGAAGCCAGGCGTACGGTTATGAGCCGCGTGGTGGACATTGCCATTATAAACACCCCTCTGTCTGATGATTTTGGGATTCAGCTTGCCATTGAACTCTCAGAGAGGAACATATGCGTGCTGACATTTGTTAAGGGCGACCGGTACGAACAGATTGCCTACAAACTGGAAGAGTATGGTGTTATAACCTTAGCAAAGCCGGTAGACAGGGCATCTCTGGTCATTTCTGTACGCATGCTTAAAGCTATGCGCGCTAAACTGGTGAAGATGGAGACACAGCGTTCTTCTCTGGAAAGCAAAATGAGGGAGATACGGCTGGTTAACAGGGCCAAGCTGCTTTTAGTGGAGCGGCTTTCCATGACGGAGGAGGAAGCACACCGTTTTATAGAGAAGCAGGCCATGGATTCCTGTGTGAAGAAAGGTGAGATTGCAGAAAATATCATAAAGACCTATGAAATATAGAAACATAAAAACAGGCAGAACGTATTAGTTCTGCCTGAATTCGTTTTAAATTATTTTTTTAAGAATTCTTCTACCAGCTTTTTAACCATACCGCCGTCTGCCACGCCCTTAACCTTGGCCATGACAGGTCCCATGAGCTTGCCCATGTTCTGCATGCCACCTTCAATTCCGAGGGAAGCAGCAGTTTCAGCGATGATTTCACGGAGCTTATCTTCGGAAAGCTGCTCCGGAAGGTATCTCTGAAGAACCTCGATTTCTGCTTTATAGGAGTCTATTAAATCTGTTCTTCCGGCTTTTTCAAAATCAGCGAGGGCATCTTTTCTCATTTTAACCTGTTTTGATAAAATAGCAATAATGCCTTCATCATCAAGCTCTTCTCTGTGGTCAACTTCATACTGTTTAACCGCAGCACGAGCAAAGCTTATTGTATTCTTGGCAACCTCGTCCTTGGCTTTCATAGCCTCCTTGAAGTCTGCCATAAGTCTCTCTTTAATGGTCATTTACTTTTTCACCTCGATTCACCGGTGAGTATATGAGCCTGCCGGAATTAGTACTTCTTAGCCTTTTTTCTTGCAGCTTCAGATTTTTTCTTTCTCTTTACGCTTGGTTTCTCGTAGTGCTCTCTTTTTCTGAGTTCGCTCATAACGCCGTCTCTGGCGCAGGATCTCTTGAATCTCTTAAGAGCGGATTCCAAACTTTCGTTTTCTCTTACGATAACTTGTGCCATATTC
>JALFXR010000104.1 GCA_022787405.1 Bacillota bacterium | reverse complement strand
GAAAAAACAGTTAATATTACAAGTAATAAGGAAACAAAGAGTGGTACAATTAAAAGTTTTGTATCGGGAGGGGTAGATATCATTTTTTGTTTTATGAGCAATAAAATATCTGTTGCATATAGTTTAGCAAGAACTTTTTTAGGTTTGCCTGCTGGTGTGACAATCACTGATGGCACTGAAGTTGAAAGCATATTAAAATTATCATCCAAAGTCAGGGAAATTTACACTCAAGACATTATGAAAAAGTATGGAAATAATACTAGCGCATTTGTGAGGATTTATTCTGGCGATGCAGGATATGCAAGACCATATATTAGAATGGGTTTCCCTACAAGCGCATCTATACCTGAGAAATCAAACTGGATTGGAGATGGAAAGTATTGCCAAACAGATAATTATTCAAATTTAGAACAATTTGCGCAGATATACAGTTTAGGACTAGAAGCTAGGGAAAAATTAGTAAACAAGGTGTCAACAAATGCTAAAATCTATTGGGAGTAAAAAGAAAAAGTTCATCATAGTCACACTGGTTCTGGCAGTTTGTATTGCTGCCGCTTTCATAATACGGAATGCTTACCTTCATTCTAAGGAGGTTACACTTTTAAGTCTGCTTGTTGAGGACGCCGGTGAAATCGACGGAATAGTCGTTACATATATTTCAGGTCAAGACCCGGTAGAAGTTAAATATTTTGACGAGGAAAAAAAGATCAATGAAATTATTTCTTCTTTAGAAAAGACCGTATGCCGATATGACGGCAGATACAAGTATGAGGTTTACACAGGGGGAATTGAATACGACATTTCTTTATACAAAGTGCGAGACGGAAAAAATGAAAAACTTGCTGAGTGCAGTATGAGCACCAAAGGTGAACTGTACTGCAATAACCGTAAATATACCATTGATGAAAACGAAAGTTTTATCACTTGATTTCAAGACATTTTTGCGTGTATAATAACCCTATCAGACCGAGGGAGAAAAGAAAATGAAATTTGAAATGTATCACAGCTGCATAACAGTTCTTAATATGGATAAGTCGCTGGAGTTCTATAAGGAAGCTTTAGGCCTTGAGGTGGTTCGCACCAAGGAAGCGGAGGATGGTTCATGGAAGCTGGCCTTTCTTGGTCACGAAGGCGGTCCATGCCAGCTTGAACTGACTTGGTATGCGGACAGGACAGAGCCCTATAACCTGGGGGATAACGAAATACATGTGGGCTTCAGAACCGATGACTATGAGGCCGCTCACGCCAAGCATGAAGCCATGGGCTGCATATGCTTTGACAATAAAGAAATGGGAGTTTATTTCATCGAGGATCCGGACGGATATTGGATGGAAGTCGTGCCGGTGAGGTAAAATTTTTCCCGCTGATATTATTTTTGTAGTATAATATCAGTGTGCTTAATAGTATGCGCGAATGGAGGTCAATGATTTTGACGGCAGCGGCGCAGAGGTACTGACAGCAGGCGCATATCTGCATCTTGTGTTTGAATCTATTCATCCCTTTGCCGATGGAAACGGAAGAGTTGGCAGGACATTGATGAATTATTATTTTATGACCCATGATCACCCGCCGCTGATTATTTACGAGGATAACAAAGACACCTATTATGCGGCATTGGCCGTTTTTGATAAGACGGGCAAGCTTGACGGGTTTAAACTCTTTCTCCAGGAGCAGACCGTCAGGACATGGAAGAGAGAGTCTGAACGCATATCTTTAGTGCAGGTAAGTAAACTATAACAAACTATTTGAAATTTGCTGCTGTAAGGTGTATACTAAGCATACGAATCAGAAGGTTCGGGACTTCTTTAGAAAAAGAAGCAAGAAAAAGCGGGTAGATTTAAAACGGGGAAATAACGAGAAAATACGAAGAAATTATTGCCACGAAGGCAGTGCGAAAGTGGAGAAGCACTTGTTTTCGTGGTTTTTTGTTTTTGAATATATTGGAGGAAATTGAAATGGGGTTAAGAGAATTCTTCATTGAAAATAGTGAGGCGGCCATAGCCTTTTCGGGAGGAGTTGACTCTGCTTATCTTCTGAGGCAGGCCGTAAAGTATGCCGCCAGAGTAAAGGCATATTATGTGAAGAGCTGTTTTCAGCCGGAGTTTGAGCTGGAAGATGCCCTAAGGCTGGCAGAAGAGCTTGGTGCTGATATGGAGGTGCTCAATCTTGGGGCTTCGGTTCTGGACGAGAAGATTGCATCAAATCCGCCTGACCGCTGCTATTACTGCAAGAAAAAAATAATGGGAGCCATCAGGGAGGCTGCTGTAAAGGACGGGTTTGGCATAATTATGGACGGCACCAATGCTTCCGACGATGCGGGAGACAGGCCGGGAATGAAGGCGCTCGGAGAAATGAAAATACTTTCGCCCCTGAGAATATGCGGACTGACCAAGGATGAAATCAGGAGGCTTTCCAGGGAAGAAGGACTGTTTACCTGGGATAAGCCGGCATATGCCTGCCTTGCCACAAGAATTCCCACGGGCGTGGCTATTTCCCCGGAAATGCTAAGCAGAATTGAGGGTGCTGAAGCTGCACTGATGAGGATGGGTTTTTCTGATTTCAGGGTAAGAGTATTCGGCGGCGGCGCAAGGCTGCAGCTTAAGGAATCGCAGATGGCAGAGGCCCTTAATATACGAGAAGAAATAGTAAAGGCACTGAAGCCTTTCTTTAATGAAATACTGCTGGACATGGAGGCAAGATAATGGAAAACAAAGATATAAAAGAATTGCTTACAGGAGTTGCAGAAGGAAGCGTTTCGGTGGAAGACGCCCTGCTGGAGCTTAAGAAAGCACCTTTTGAGGAAATCGGAATAGCGTCTCTGGATCACCACAGAGCCATAAGGCAGGGAGCAGCAGAGGTGGTCTATGGAGCAGGGAAAACCCCTGAGCAGATCAACCCTATAATAAGGAATCTCTGGGAAAGGGGACAGAAAACTATTCTCATAACCAGACTTTCCACGGAAAAAGCCGATAAAATAGACCCTTCACTTCCTTTCACATATTACGAGGAGGCAAGGCTTGGTCTGGTGGGAGAAAAGCAGAAGCCGAAGCACAGCGGATACATTCTGGTCGCCACAGGAGGCACCAGCGACATTCCCGTGGCAGAGGAAGCGGCACTCACTGCCGAAATAATGGGAAACAATGTGAAGCGTATATACGATGTGGGTGTGGCCGGACTGCACAGGCTGCTGGCTCACATGGATGACATTATGAATGCGAGAGTCATAATCGCCATCGCGGGAATGGAAGGGGCTATGGCCAGTGTAATCGGCGGGCTGGCAAGCTGCCCTGTTATCGCAGTGCCTACCAGTGTTGGTTACGGCACAGCACTTGGCGGTGTGACGGCCCTTCTTTCCATGCTCAACTCCTGTGCCAGCGGAGTCAGCGTGGTAAACATCGATAACGGCTTCGGTGCCGGATATCTGGCAGGACAGATTAACAATATGGAGGCGGCAGAATAATGAAAACTTTATATATAGAATGCAAGATGGGAATAGCAGGTGACATGCTCATGGGGGCATTATATGAGCTGCTTGACGGGGATAAACGTACAGAATTTCTCGAAGCCATAAACGGTGCAGGTATTCCGGGAGTTCAGTTGAAGGCACAGGAAAGCAACAAATGCGGCATAAAAGGTACTCACATGGAGGTCAAGGTCTTTGGCGAGGAAGAAGGCCACGATCATGAACATGGTCACGGCCACCACCATGACCATCATCACCATGAACACCACCACGAGCATCACGGTCTGCATGATATAGAAGAGATAATAAGGGAACTGAAACTTTCCTCGGCAGTAAAGGAAAAAGCTCTCGGAGTATACCGCCGGATTGCAGAGGCGGAAGGCGCCGTTCACGGAGAAAAGCCGGAGCACATTCACTTTCACGAGGTGGGAAGTCTTGACGCGGTCACCGATGTAACAGGATGCTGCCTTCTCATGGAAATGCTGGGTGCCGAGAAGGTCATAATTTCGCCTATAAATACGGGAAGCGGCACTGTTAAGTGTGCCCACGGAATTCTTCCTGTGCCTGCGCCGGCTACAGCTATGCTGCTTAAGGGGATTCCGGCCTACAGCGGACAGATTGAAAGTGAGCTTTGCACGCCTACAGGCGCAGCTCTGGCAGGGGTGTTTGCAGATGAGTTTGGAGAGATGCCTGTTATGAGCATATACGGAATTGGGTACGGAATGGGTAATAAGGATTTTGAGCAGGCAAACTGTGTGAGAGCATTGCTGGGTGAGACAGTAGAAGACAGTTTCACGACAGTTCAGAAAGGTGACGGCCAGGTGGTTGAGCTTGCCGCAAACATAGACGATATGACGGGAGAGGAACTGGGCTTTGCTGCAGAGATGCTCCTTGAAGGCGGCGCGCTGGATGTCTACACGCAACCGATTTATATGAAAAAATCAAGGCCCGCGGTAAAACTCTGTGTAATAGCAGCCCCTGAAGAGGCAGAGCGTATGGCAGAACTTGTTTTCCGCTATACTACAACTTTAGGAATAAGGAAATACCAATGCGACAGGTATGAACTCCAAAGACATTTTGAAAAAAGGGCCACACCATTTGGAGAAATTACCGTAAAGGTTTCCCAAGGGTATGGTGCTGCCAGAGAAAAATATGAATACGAGGAACTGTCCGAGATTGCCCGCAGAGAGGGTATATCTACGGCAGAAGTAAGGAAAAAAATAGATGAATGAGACATGGAAAAAGAGAATTAAATATGCAGCTGCCATGTTGATCAGGATGGCAGTATTGATGACCTTGCTTTCCATAATCATTTTCGTAATTGCAGATAAATGTCCGGGCGATCCTCTCAGGTCTTATTATGGCGATGGGGCAGAAAGGCTCAGCATAGAGGAAAGACAGGCTGCAGAGGCTAGGCTGGGTTTAGATCAGCCTCTTCCCGTGCGGTATGGCAGATGGGTGAAAAATTTTGTCAAAGGTGACTTGGGCCTTTCCTATAAATACAAACAGCCGGTATCTGAGGTAATCGGCAGGATGTGGCAAAACACTCTCGCACTTGGAGGACTGGCCTATGTGCTGACCTTTGGATTTGCTGTTTGGCTGGGTAAGTTTTGTGCTCTTCATGAGGACGGCGTTGCCGACAGAGTAATCTGCAAAATCGGCGTAATAAGCAGCAACATTCCAGCTTTCTTCATGGCACTTCTGCTCATACTGATTTTTTCAGTGAATCTGAGGATTCTTCCTGCAGGAGGTGCATATTCCTACGGCATGAGCGGAAGCCTTGCTGACAGGCTATATCACATGGTGCTTCCGGTGACGGTTCTGGTGCTGGAACATCTCTGGTACTACGCCTACATGATCAGAAATAAGCTGGTAGAGGAAACCAGGCAGGATTACGTGCTTCTGTGCAAGGCAGAAGGTATGTCACGAAAGGCCATCATAAGCAAAAGCTGTATGCGGAATATATTGCCGTCTTTGCTGGTGATGATGGCCATTTCGGTGCCTCATATTCTAGGCGGAACCTATGTGGTGGAGACGGTGTTTTCCTATCCGGGACTTGGTACTCTCAGCTTTGAAAGTGCCATGTACAAGGACTATAACATGCTGATGGCACTTTGCATGATTACCGGACTGGCAGTGCTTGTTTTTAATATGATGGCAAAGGTTATCAATGAATTTATAGATCCTAGGATGCAGTATGAAAAGACAGCAGAGGAGGTGGCAGGATATGAAGCGTAAGCCATATTTATCCGGGGTCATTCTGGCGGTCATAATTTTATGCTGTCTTCTGGCAAATGTTTTAGCCCCTTTTGAAAGCTCCCAGATGGACACGGCAGCTGTGAGCATGGCTCCGGGCGGGGGACATATATTCGGAACGGACGCCATGGGAAGGGATCTTTTTTCCATGCTCTTATACGGAGGCAGAGCGTCTATATATATTGGACTTATGGCAGCGGCGGTTTCTGCAGTTATAGCAGTGGTTTACGGTGCAGTCAGCGGTATGGCGGGCCGGATAGCGGACAGCTTGATGATGGGATTTGCAGAACTGGTCATGAGCGTTCCGGCTATCTTGCTCATACTGTTTCTGCAGGCCATATGGGGGAATCCGTCGGCTACATCTATTGCCCTGTCTATTGGATTAACGGGGTGGATGAACATGGCTAAAGTGGTAAGAAGTGAGGTTCGCCAGATAGGAAAGAGCGATTATATTCTGGCTGCCAGAACCATGGGAGCGGATTTTGGGTATGTTTTAAAAAAACATCTGTTGCCTAATTTCATTTCATCCATAATGTACATGGTGGTGACGGCCATAGGACAGGCTATGATAACTGAATCAACTCTGAGTTTTTTAGGGCTGGGGCTTTCCCTGACCACGGTTTCCTGGGGCAGTCTCATGTCCATGTCAGAGTCTGTGCTGCTGTCAAACTGCTGGTGGCTTATCGTCATACCCGGAACAATACTTGTAATTACACTTGTATGCATAACTCAGCTGGGAGAGTACATAAGGAGAGGAAACAACCGGCTGCACAGTAATTTATAAAAAGGAGAGCTTATGAAAAAGAAATACGTTAGTTTAATTATGTGTATGCTGCTTATTGCGGTAATGCTGTCTATGACAGGCTGCGCAGGCAATGGGCAAAACTCAAATATAGACAGAAGCAATACATTGATATACGGTAGCGGTGACTATACAGCTATAAATCCGGCTCTTTATGAGCATGGAGAAATAAATGCGCTGCTTTTTGCGGGGCTGACGGCACATGATGCACAGAATAATGTGGTACCGGGGCTTGCCGAGAGCTGGGGCTTTGACAAGCAGACAAATACATATACATTCAAACTGCGTGAAGGTCTGACATTTCACGACGGAGAGCCTCTTACTTCAGAGGATGTGAAGTTTACGCTGGAGGCCATACTTGACCCTGCAAACGGTTCTGAAATTATTTCAAACTATACCGATATTGAAGCTATATATTGCCGGGATGAGCTGACGGTAGAGATAAAACTATCGCAGCCAAATGTGGCTTTTCCTGATTATATGACCATAGGGATTCTGCCGAAACATCTCCTTGAAGGTGAGGATCTGGCCACCTGTGATTTTAATCGAAATCCTGTAGGCGCAGGGCCATACAAGCTGACAGATTGGGATATGGGACAGAGCATCACCATGGAGCGTTTTGATAATTACTATGGCGGAGAAGCTAATATTGAAAAGGTTATTTTCAAGATTGTTCCGGACACAGATGCTCGTGCCATGCAGCTCAAAGCCGGCGAAATCGACATGGCGCAGATTACTGCCAAGACAGCGGCATCTTTTGATGAAGCAGATTTTTCGGGAGCGCAGGAGTTTGATGTATACAGAATGAAGACTGCCGACTATCGGGCGATAGCATACAACTTCAATCATCCGTTCTTTGCAGAGAATCCGGAGCTCGCCAATATACTCAGCTATGCCATAGACCGTCAGGCTATTGTGGAAAGCGTGCTTCTGGGAGAAGGAGAGGCTGCATATTCTCCTCTTCAGACGGGAGAGTACAATGATGCCAGCAAAGAAAGATTTGAAAATAATCCTGATAAATGCAGGCAGCTTTTAGAAGGTGCGGGCTGGAAAAAAGGCCCAGACGGATATTATGAAAAGGATGGGCAGCAGCTGTCCTTCGTGATTTCTGCTATGGCTGATGACAAGGTCCGTGTAGATATGGCTATTATGTGCGCTGCCCAGCTTCAGAAGGTCGGCGCCAATGTAACAGCAGAGACAAGACCGTCTCTTGACTGGGGAGGACAGTACGCATGTATTATAGGCTGGGGCAGTCCTTTTGATCCCGATGACCATACGTACAAGGTGTTTTCTACAGGAGCCGGGGATAATTATACGGGTTATTCCAACGAGAAGATTGATAAAATTCTTGCAGAGGCAAGACACACAGAGGATGGTGCAGAGAGATCAGAGCTTTATGACCGGTTCCAGCAGGCTATGACGGAAGCCATGCCTTACACCTTTATCGCCTATGTGGATGCTGACTATGCCATGAAGTCCAACATAAAGGGAATAACTGAAAATACAGTGCTGGGACATCACGGAGCAGGAGTTTTCCATAACATTGCGGAATGGACTATAGAAAATGAATAGAATACTTGATATAGATAATTTCAGATTATCATTTTACGGACCTAATGGCAGAGTGCCGGCCGTACAAGGAGTGAATCTCTATGTGAATGAAGGAGAGACGGTGGCGCTGGTAGGTGAATCAGGGTGCGGCAAAACGGCCCTTTGCAGAGCAATTCTGGGGCTTCACAGCAGTCATGCAAAGGTTGAAGACGGAGGCATAAGCTTGTCGGGGGTTAATGTCACTGAAATGACCGACAGGCAGCTTGAAGCGGTGAGGGGTAAAGATGCGGCCATGGTTTTTCAGGACCCGATGACATTTCTGAACCCTACATTTTCCATCGGAAGCCAGATAAGTGATGCCATTTTGCTTCACGAAAAGATCAGCAAACCGGAGGCAAAAGCCAAGGCGGTTGAACTGCTTAAAATGGTTGAAATACCGCAGGCAGAAATTCGGTATAAACAGTATCCTCATCACTTCAGCGGAGGAATGAGACAGAGGGTGGCTATCGCTATCGCCCTTGCGTGTAATCCGACTCTGATTATTGCCGATGAACCGACGACAGCACTGGACATAAAGACTCAGAATGAAGTAATGATCCTGCTGAAAAGGCTGTGCATAGAGCAGGGCAAAGCAATGCTTCTTGTTACCCATGACCTGGGACTGGCGGAAAATCTGGCGGACAGAACGGCTGTCATGAAGGACGGAAAGATTATAGAGCAGGGAAATACCGAGGAAATTTTTGATAATCCCAGGGAGGAGTATACGAAGAAGCTGCTGGGTTATGTAGCTTACGGCAAGGGTGCATCCCATTATCACGGGAATTATAACAAGAAGATCAAGGGTTTAGAAAAGGAGAAAGTACCTGCCATAACAATAGAACATCTGGACAAAATTTTCCCTTTGGACAGAAAGACATCTAAAACGGTACTGAAGGATTTTAATCTGACCATAAATAAAGGTGAGATTGTAGGTCTGGTGGGGCCTTCGGGCAGCGGCAAATCCAC
>JALFXR010000081.1 GCA_022787405.1 Bacillota bacterium | reverse complement strand
GTGCTGGCAGACTACAGGGGGTTTGACACGCTTTTTGAAACATGCGTAATGTTTCTTGCCGGGATAACAGCACTTATGGTGCTTTCCTCCACGGTGAAGGTAAATAAGACAGCGAGGGACAGACAAGAGGTACAAGATATAAGCTTCAGCGGTACTGTTATAGATACGGCCTTTCGCATAGTCGTTCCAATAATAGCAATCTACGCATTCTATGTGCTTGCTCACGGAGAAAGCAGCCTTGGAGGAGGTTTTCAGGCAGGTGCGCTTCTTGCAATCGCATATATGATTGACCGTATAATACCCAGCTTTAATAACAGTCTGGGCACTCTCACCGAAGAGGCGGCGGCTATGACTGCAGGAGTGGGAGTTTTTATTTACATCCTTACAGGAGTCCTGCCCATGTTTAACGGGGGAAACTTCCTGGAATATGGCAAGCTCCCTTTTGGAGCCGAAAAAGCGGCTGAGCTCCACGGAACAGGAATTATAATGATCGAAATCGGCGTGGTGATATGCGTTATGGCCACGATAATCAATATTCTTGAAGTTGTGCTTGAAAGGACCGAATTTGATGACTGATTTAATATATACTCTGGAAACTTTTCTCTCTGAAAAGGGAATATATGCAATGACCTTTATTCTTATGGGCCTTGGGATTTTCGGCATGATTTCCTGTGGTAACTATATGAAAAAAATAATGTGCATGAACATAATGCAGGTATCTATAATATTTTTCTTTCTGGCATTAGGGCAGAAGGAACATGCCACTTTGCCTGTCATTGTGGAAAATGTCCTCGGTGCAGATGCTTACATCAACCCTCTGCCTCATGCACTCATGCTGACTGCCATAGTAGTCAGTCTGGGAACCACAGGTGTAGCGCTGGCTCTGCTGATGAAGATAAAGGAAATCTACGGTACAATAGAGGAAGAAGAAATCACAGGGAAGGGGTGGAGAAAATGATCTCTGATATGATGAACCACATACCTGTGCTCATACTCCTCATTCCCCTCTGTGGCGCGGTGCTGTGTCCGGTTATAAGTCATTTCAGCCCGTCTGCGGGCAAAAGGATTGTCATCGGCGCCTTATTTATAGCCTTCTGCATGAGTACAGTGCAGCTTGCAGCTGTGATTAAGGCAGGAGAGCCTTTTCACTACTGGCTGGGAGGATGGAGGCCTCCTTACGGAATAGAATTTGTGATAGATGGAGTCAACGGCATAATTATTGTGCTGGTGAGTTTCATCGGCTTTATGACGGCTATGTTCAGCAGTCCCTTTGAAGAGGCCGACAAGTCTGCGCCATTCAGAAGCGCAGGGTATTATTCCATTCTGTGCTTTCTTGTAATAGGCCTTCTGGGTTTATCCTCAACGGGTGATGCATTCAACCTCTATGTCTTCATGGAAATCGTGGCCCTGTCCGGTTACGGACTCATCGCTATCGGTGAGGAAAAGGGGCCTATTGCAGCTTTCAGATATCTGCTGACGGGTACTATCGGTGCTTCTGCATATCTTCTGGGTATAGGGTTTCTTTATTCTGCAACGGGAACCCTCAACATGGCCGATCTGGCAATACGTCTCAGTGAAGTTGATAATATGCCGGTTATAGTTCTTGCAATGGCCTGCCTTATCGTGGGCTTCGGCATCAAGATGGCTCTGTTTCCGCTACACGGCTGGCAGCCTGCAGCCCATTCCTATGCCCATCCGGCGGCAGACCCGATGATTGCAGGCGTGATGATTAAAATTCCGGCTTATGCCATGTTCAGATTTTTCTTCTGTATATTCGACACCAGTCTGCCAATGATGAAAACCGTATTCACTATAATAGGAATTATGGCGGTGCTGGGCATTCTTTTCGGTTCGCTGAAAGCGTTGCGTTATGATAAATTCAACAAAATTCTGGCCTATTCCAGTATAGGGCAGGTAGGATATATTGCCCTGGGTTTTGCCATAGGGAACTTTTACGGCATAGCCGGAGCAGTGCTTCATATATTAAGCCATTCCTTTATGAAGACAGGACTTTTTTACACATCCGCAGCCTTTAAATACCGCTACGGAATTCATTATACGGACCAGCTGGGACAGGTATACCGCAAAATGCCGGTGACCTGCGGTGCTCTGGTGGTACTGTCTCTTTCCATGATAGGACTGCCGCCTTTTGCAGGCTTCTTCAGCAAATGGTATCTGGCTCTGGGAGCAATCCAAAATGGACAGTATTTTTATGTGGCGGTGCTCATCATCAGCAGCCTTCTCAGCGCCATATATTTCTTCAGAATATTCGAAAGACTTTTTATGGGTGAAAAGACTGTGATTGAACCGGATGCGAAAATACAGGATGGGAATGTATCAGGTCCTGAAGTGCCGGGAAGGCCTGTGACCGGAAAATTTGAGGTTCCTCTGCGCATGCTGATTCCTATCGTGATTGCGGCTGCTATGGTAATCGTCCTGGGTCTCGGCAATTCGTTTATCGTAAACGGAATACTTAAAACTGCGGTAATGGGGGTGCTTTAATTATGACAATAATCAGTATAAGACCTTTCCTGGCCGTAGCAGTTTCACTGGTGGCAGCATTGCTTATACTTACTCTGGGAAACAGGGTGAAACCTGACGTGAGAGAGGGCATAACCATTTCAGCAGCAGTAATAAAGGCGGTACTTGTGTTTTCCATGGTGCCTGCGGTACTTTCCGGCAGCGAATATTACTTCAGCCTGTGGGAAATCGTGGACGGTGTTTCTCTGGCTTTCAGGACGGATGCGGCAGGCATGATTTTTGCCTGCGTGGCTTCGGGACTGTGGATTGTCACCTCCATCTATTCCATCGGCTATATGAGAGGACATCATGAAAAAAATCAGACCGGCTATTTCGCGGCCTTTGCTGTGTGCCTTTCATCAGCCATAGGTATTTCCTTCGCAGCTAATCTGGTGACATTTTTTATTTTTTACGAAATGCTGACGGTGGCTACCTATCCTCTGGTAGCTCATTACCGTGATGATAAGGCCAAAGCTTCCGGCAGAAAATATCTGGCCTACACTCTTATCAGCGGTCAGCTGTTTTTTGCAGCCATAGCGGCGGTTTATGTGATTTGCGGAACCTGCGAGTTCAAAGC
>JALFXR010000063.1 GCA_022787405.1 Bacillota bacterium | reverse complement strand
TTTCTTCACTTCAGTTTGTGAAGGCAGTTCTTGCAAGTGGCAGACCTGTTTCTGAGCTCGCGGATGAAATAACAATATATCCTCAGGTGCTTGTAAACGCTAAGATCAATAACGATTATAAAAAGACCTATGCAAAAGATCCGGAAGTCGCTGATGCCATCAGAAGGGCTGAGGAAAAGATGGCAGGGTCTGGACGTGTTCTCATCAGGCCTTCCGGTACGGAGCCCCTTGTCAGAGTAATGCTTGAAGGCAGCGACACAGAGCAGATAAAGGAACTGGCAGAAGAGCTTGCTGCCCTGATAGAAAGAAAATTTAAATAGGAGTGTAAAATGTGTGGTATTGTAGGATACACCGGCAGAGATAATGCCAGGGACATTATAATTGACGGTCTTAAAAAACTGGAGTATCGCGGCTATGACTCGGCTGGAATCGCCCTGCTCATAGACGGAGAAATAAATATAAAGAAACATGTAGGCGGTATAGAGAATCTTGAGAATCTCATTGCCGGCGAAAACCTTTACAGTCATACGGGCATTGGACATACCCGGTGGGCAACTCACGGTGCTCCATCTGATATAAATGCCCATCCTCACGCCAGCGAGGACGGCAGAGTTGCCATCGTGCACAACGGAATCATAGAAAATTATGTGGAGCTTAAGGAGGAACTGATTAAAAAGCACCATGTCCATTTTAAATCAGAGACCGACAGCGAGGTTGTGGCCCACCTGATAGGCATTTATATGCAGGAAAGTGATTGCCTGGAGGATGCCGTATTCAAGGCCATGGGACGTATGAGAGGCGCATATGCCATTGTGGCTGTTTCGGCGGATGATCCGGATAAGCTGGTAGCTGTAAGAAAGGACGCTCCTCTTATTGCAGGCCTGGGCAAAGGCAGCAACTTCATCGCTTCCGACATTCCGGCACTGCTTAAGTACGTAAAGGAAATCTATCTTATTGAAAACGGTGAGATGGTTGTGGTTACACCTGACAGCGTGAAGATTTTCGATGAGAACAGAAATCCTGTGAAGCGTGATGTTTTTCATGTGACATGGGATGTGGATGCAGCCGAAAAAGAAGGCTATGAGCACTTCATGCTCAAGGAGATTTTTGAGCAGCCTAAAGGCATAAGTGAGACTATAAACAGGCGTCTTGACGAAGACGGAAAAATAAAGCTGGACGGTATTTCTCTCACGAAGGAGGAGCTGGACCGCTTTTCAAGAATATATATTGTAGCCTGCGGTACGGCCTACCATGCCGGACTGGTGGGCAAGACCATAATCGAAAAATTTGCAAAAATTCCTGTGGAGGTTGATGTTGCCTCCGAATTCAGGTACAGGGATCCTTTAGTTGACGAAAACACTTTGTTTATTGCAATCAGCCAGTCAGGCGAGACGCTTGACACCTTGGCAGCTTTAAGAGAGGCTAAAAGAAAAGGAGCGAGGATTCTCAGCGTTGTCAATGTGGTGGGAAGTTCCGTGGCAAGAGAATCTGACGATGTGTTCTACACCTGGGCAGGTCCGGAAATCGCTGTGGCTTCAACCAAGGCCTATACAACACAGCTGACCTGTATGTATCTTTTGGGACTGTATATGGGACTTCAGAGGGGAACAATCACAGAGGAGTTCTATAGGGAATTTATCGAAGACCTTTCGGCAATACCTCAGAAGCTGGGAGACTACCTTAAAAAGAAGGGCGAAATCGAAGCTCTGGCAAAGCTCCTTTATAACCGCGATCAGGTATTCTTTATAGGAAGGGGACTGGATTCGGCAATTGCCTATGAAGGCTCTCTGAAGCTTAAGGAAATATCATATATTAATTCCTTTGCCATTGCGGCAGGGGAACTGAAGCACGGGACCATAGCACTTATGGAGCCGGGAACTCTGGTGCTGGCCCTGGCCACACAGGATTTTCTGTACGAGAAAATGATTTCAAATATTCAGGAAATCAAGGCAAGAGGCGCCCATGTGCTTTCCATAGCAAAAGAAGGAAATCGTGCAATAGAGTCTCAGAGCAACGAGGTTATCTACATACCGCCTTGCCGTGACGAACTCAGCCCTCTGCTTTCCGTAGTACCGCTGCAGCTTTTCTCATATTATGTTGCAAAGGAAAGAGGATGTAATATTGACAAACCGAAGAATTTAGCCAAATCAGTAACCGTAGAATAGAGGAGAAGATAAAATGGAAAAATACGATGTAAGAGACATAGGTCTGGCACCGTCCGGTCATCAGAAGATTGAATGGGTAAGAAAAAATATGCCTTTGCTGAGAGGCCTTGAGGAAGAATTCAGACAGACCAGACCTTTTGAGGGAGTAAAAATTTCTCTTTCTGTCCATCTGGAGGCAAAGACCGCATACCTTTGTCTGGTTCTTGCAGCAGGTGGAGCAGAGATGTCCGTGACAGGAAGCAATGTACTGAGCACTCAGGATGACGTGGCAGCTGCCCTTGCAGACAGCGGACTGAGAGTTTACGCTTACCACGGAGCAACACAGGAGGAATATGACAGACATATAGAAATGTGTCTTGAGCAGAAGCCGAATATCATCGTAGACGACGGTGCGGATCTTGTGTCTCTTATTCACGAAAAGAGACCGGATCTGGCCGAAGAGGTATGGGGCGGCTGTGAGGAAACCACAACAGGAATTATAAGATTGAAGGCCCTCGACAGAGAAGGTCTGCTTAAATTCCCTATGATGGCAGTAAACGATGCCAAGTGCAAGCATCTTTTTGATAACAGATACGGTACAGGTCAGTCCACATGGGACAGCATAATGAGAAATACAAACCTTATTATCGCTGCCAAGACTGTGGTTGTAGTGGGATACGGCTGGTGCTCCAGAGGCATAGCTATGAGAGCGGCAGCTCTCGGCGCAAAGGTTATCGTAACTGAAATTGATCCGGTTAAGGCTATCGAAGCAAGGATGGATGGTTTCGATGTAATGAAGATGGAACAGGCGGCACCTCTGGGAGATATTTTTGTATCGGCTACAGGATGCGCATGGACCATTACAGTGGAACACATGCTCACTATGAAGGACGGGGCTATCCTGACCAATGCAGGTCATTTCAACTGCGAAGTTGACATGGAGGGACTGGAAAAAGCTGCTGTTGAGAAGAAAGAGGCAAGAAAGAACATCATGGGCTACAAGCTGCCTAACGGCAAGTGGGTCAACGTAATAGCAGAGGGCAGATTGGTAAACATCGCTGCTGCAGACGGACATCCTGCTGAAATTATGGACCTGAGCTTTGCGGTTCAGGCGCTGGGTGCTCTTTATATAAAAGAAAACCACGGCAAACTTGGCAATCACCTTATCAATATTCCTGAGGAAATGGATGACATCATTGCAAGACGCAAGCTTGCCGCATGGGGCATCGAAATCGATACACTTACACCTGAGCAGGAAAAATATCTGAACTCATGGCAGATTTAGTTATAGCAAGAAAGAAGGCGAAGTAAATGAATTTTACTTATGAAGACATCAAAGAACAGGCAAGGACAGCTGCTGCAGAACTGGTTGAAACTGCGAAGCTTAAGAAAGGCGATATTTTCGTTATAGGATGCAGTTCCAGTGAAGTGGTAGGACTGAGAATCGGCAAAGGCTCCGACATAAACGCTGCAGAGGCAGTTTATGAGGGTGTAATGAGCGTCCTTGAGCCAAAAGGAATTTTTCTGGCGGCTCAGTGCTGCGAGCATCTGAATCGTGCCGTAATCGTCGAGAAGGATGCGCTTCTGCCGGGAACGGAGATTGTAAACGTGGTTCCTCAGCCTCATGCGGGTGGGTCCTTTGCAGTCACAGTGTATAAGAATGCGAAATGTCCTGTGGCAGTTGAGGAAATCAAAGCAGATGCAGGCATGGATATCGGCGGTACTCTCATAGGTATGCAGCTTAAGAAGGTTGCTGTACCGGTAAGGCTTTCCATAAAGCAGATAGGTGAGGCGCCTCTCATCTGTGCCAGAACCAGACCAAAGTTTATCGGCGGAAGCCGTGCTGTCTACGATGAGGCATTAAGCGGCGGAGACATTCCGAGATAGCTGATTCATGACATAACAATAAAAATCGAAAAGCCGTAACACAATTGTGTTTTTCATCATATTCTATACTACAACTGAATACATCTTAGCTTTAAAAAAATGAAAGAAGTAGGTGAATTAATATGTCAAACACTTGTGGCTTTTTAGGTGAAGGTGGAGGAATTGACACTAGCTTGTTATTTTTCTTCCTGTTACTGGTAATTATTTTCTGTAATTGCTGCTAACGACCAAGGTGCATAAAAACTAAAAAATCCGGTTCCCAGGCTGAATATGGGAGCCGGATTTCTTTGTAATACCCAAAAGTTTAGGCAAGAATACCCGTCCAGGTAATTGTGATAATCCTGTGAAGATTGTAGTATGTACCTGTGCTCTAAAGAGTACGACGAAAAAACCATTCATTTATTATTCTTATTTAGGAGGACTTATTATGGGTAAAAAGATTCCTATGTGGCAATGCCTCTTAGTAATGGTAGTGCTGGTTGCACTTATCTTCTGGGGCGTTATGGTCGACGAAGATGCCGGTGAAGCTCATGTTTCCCTTATCTTCGCTGGAGCATTCGCAGCTGTAGTTGCAATGCTAAACGGCTGGAAATGGTCGTACATGGAACAGGGTATCCTGGCTGCTATCAACAGAACAATGCAGGCTATCCTGATTCTGGCAGTTGTAGGTTTAATGCTCGGTTCCTGGATGGCAGGCGGCGTTGTTCCTTCAATGATGTATTATGGTATCAAGGTTATCGCTCCAAGCGTATTCCTGTTTACCGCCTGTCTGCTCTGCTGTATCGTATCACTTGCGACAGGTTCATCATGGTCGACAGCAGGTTCCATGGGTGTTGCACTTATCGGTGTAGGTACTGCTCTTGGTTTCCCTACATATATGACAGCTGGTGCTGTAGTATCCGGCGCATATTTCGGAGACAAGATGTCACCGCTTTCCGATACTACCAACCTTGCTCCTGCAGTAGCAGGTGCTACACTGTTCGATCATATCAAGCACATGATCTGGACTACAGGCCCGTCACTGTGTATCGCATTAGTTGTTTATCTGGTTCTCGGATTCACTAACAGCAGCAGCGGCGCAGCAGACTTATCAACAATTGATGAAATCCTTGCATTCATCGCTGACAATTACAATGTAAGCTTGCTTTGCCTGATTGCACCTTTATTCGTAATCGTGGCAGTAGCTCTCAAGCTGCCTGCACTCCCTGCACTGATCGGCGGTGTTCTTCTCGGACTTCCGTTCTTCCCTATGCAGGGCAATAGTCTGAAAGCCGTACCATCCATTTTAAACTATGGTGTTGGCGTAGATATCCCTGAAGATGCAAGCGATGTTATATCTGAGCTCGGTTCACTGCTTACATCAGACGGTATGCAGGGTATGATGTGGACAATTTCCCTCATTCTCTGCGCAATGGTATTCGGCGGTATCGTAGACTGCACAGGAATTATGGGTTCCATCGCAGGCGCACTTCTTAAGCTGGCAAGAGGCACAAGAGGCGGTCTTGTATTAGTAACCATTATCTCCTGCATCATCGTAAATGCACTCTGCTCCGACCAGTACCTTGCAATCATCCTTCCGGGAAGAATGTACAAGGAAGCATTCGAGGACCTCAAGCTGGCTCCGAAGAACCTGTCAAGATGTCTGGAAGACTCCGGTACAATTACTTCGAACTTCATTCCTTGGAACACCTGCGGTGCTACTATGAGCAAGTTCTTACAGTGCCCTCAGTGGGGTAAAGGCGGATACGCTCCGTATGCAATCCTTAACTGGCTGAACCCGTTAGTATCAATCTTCTACGGCTTTACCGGAATTTCAATGGTTAAGATGACAGACGAAGAATATGCTAGAATCTTAGAAGAAAGAGAAGCTGAAAAAGAAGCTGCACTGAAAGCTATGGAGGCTTAATTAAAAGTTCTCCTTAATATATTATAGCTTGAATAAATAAAGACCGGAGGAGTCGGGCATAAGGTCCGGCTCTTTCCGGTTTTTGGATTTTATGACTATGAATACAATCGCTAAGAGAACGTCAAAAATGACTTGTGCCTGTTGAAATCAATGGAAAAAAAACTAAAATGAAAATATAATATATATGAAATGATTTGTAGAGTTCAGACCTCGCTGAAAGAGAAGGGAGGTAAAAATGGACAAGATAATAGAACTGGGATATATTCTGACAATGCTTATAAGCGCTGCATGCTTCACCTTACATGCAGTTATCAGGGCTAAAAATCTTACTTCCACCAGCAGGATACTTAAGTGGAAAAGTACCACAGCATTTCTGTTTCTTATTTTGATTTACAATGTGTGTGACTTTCTTATCATTTACCTGAATGGATCCTTAAAGGCGGCCAGTATCGCATGGATTTATGTAACGGAAAATATGCTGGAGATATGCATTGCTTATGCAATGATATGCATGGAAAGGGACTATGCCTGCGCGCAGAACCCGCACTGGCTTGATATTATTTTTGTCATAGTGGCCATGGTCATCCTGTATGCCGATAGTATATATACCTTAGGGCCTCTGTTTAAAAGCGAGACTGTCTATGTGGCAGTCATGACAACACTCAATCTGATACCGGTTATTCTCCTGGCGGTATTCGGCTTGCGCTTCTGGAATCAGGGCAGAGCAGGACGACATTATGGAGACCCGCGTATAACGGATATCTGTATGATGATATACAGCCTTGTCTGCGTGGTTCTCTGCGTGGTTTCGACGGCCAGCATTGTGGATTCTCGCACAAGCCATGATTTCATCGGTTATGATAAGGAGATATATGTGGCTTTCTGGCTTGTATTCAACATCTTTAACCTTGTTTTTGTATGGAATTCCTGCGTTGTAGATGAGAGAAATGATGCTCAGCGTCTTCAGAGCCCTGAGGAGAAACTTGCTGCCGTAATGGACAGCTACAGCCTCTCGCAGCGTGAAATAGAAATCGCTGAGCTGCTGTATCAGGGAAAAAACAACAAGGAAATTGCTGCGATCCTGTATCTGTCGCCCAACACAATAAAAGTGCATGCTTCAAATCTTTACAGAAAGCTGGGAGCGGTAAACAGAGTTCAGGCAGTACAGGTACTCAGGGGTGAGGACATAGGCAGTGATAAAGCATCAGGAGAGTGACAGCACCGTAGATTGATGCTGCATGGCAGGTCACTTTTGTTTGGGCGTATCATCATTATCTGCTTCCTCTTCTGCATAGCCTCGTACATAGGCGCCTATATCGTTGTCAAGAACGGCCGCAAATCCTATGGAGCTGCTGCCGTATTTTTTTCGCACCTCGTCCATGGTTCGTTCTATCTGCTCGCCCTTCTGTCTGTCATCGCTGCTGACACCGAAAAGACTCAGCTGCTCGCCGAAAAACTCATCGGTAAGATTGATTCCTGTAATGGTCAGCATCCTGATGGGACTTCCGCTTTTCCATGATGAATGAATTATATCTAAGGCGTTCTTTGCAAGCTCTCCGGCCAGGTTGGTGGGGCTGAAGAGCTGCTTCTGCCTGGAAATCACCTTAAAATAAGGATCTTTAATATCCACCTTTACACCGCAGGCTTTCATGCCGTATCTGCGCAGTCTGCCGGCCACAGTGTCAGAAAGGGAAGTCACCGCTGTGATTATATCATCCTCCGTGATCAGATCGCGGGTAAAGGTGACTCCGTTTCCTACAGATTTTATTTTTTCTCCCTCGCTGGTGCGGGCAACGGGACTGTTATCCAGACCGTTGGTATATTCCCACAGCTGCCTTCCCTGCTTGCCCAGCATGCTTTCCAGGAAATCAGGACTTGTCACAGCAATATCGCCGATAGTACTGATCCCTGCAGCTGCAAGTTTCTGTGCGGTAGCCTTACCCACGAAAAACATATCGCGGGCGGGCAGGGGCCAAAGTATGTCTTTATAGTTTTCACGGGTAATGAGGGTGGTGGCGTCCGGCTTCTTGTACTCAGAACCCATCTTTGCAAAAATCTTGTTAAAGGACACACCAGCCGAAAGAGTCAGTCCCAGTTCTTTTTTTACAGTTTCGCGTATTGTGTCTGCAATTTCCCTGCCGCTGCCAAAAAGGCTCTGGCTTGCAGTAACATCAAGCCATGATTCGTCAATACTGAAAGGCTCTACCATGTCGGTAAAGCGCTGGTAGATTTCATTTATAAGTCTTGAGTAATGTTTATATTTACTCATGTGAGGAGGGACAAACTGCAGATCAGGACATTTTTTCAGTGCCTGCCAGACTGTTTCTGCCGTGACCACACCTGCTTTTTTTGCCGGTTCATTCTTTGCAAGTATAATTCCGTGGCGCTTGTCAGGGCTGCCGCAGACTGCCATTGGCCTGTCTCTGAGCTCAGGATGGGAGAGAAGTTCCACGGATGCAAAAAAGCCGTTCATGTCACAGTGCAGTATTACTCTGTCTTTTTGCTGGTTCGGCTGTGCCTGAAGCCGTTTTTTTTCATTCATGGCCGAATTGATCCTCCTTTACTGGCTGTACTATACTTCTTAAGTACTAGTATACCAGAAGAACCTATGTTTGTCCATATGACATAAGCAGCCAGTGATGACATCGCAGTATGTACTGATGCATCATTGTTTTTTTAATGTTTACTAAGGTCGGATATATTGAAAAAAAAATTAGAATCTGATAATATTAAAGCCGATATGCGGTGCAGTCAATACCACGTAATTAAAAATCAAGACATATCAGAAGGAGAATTGGAATTGGAATTAAAACTTTTTGATAATAAAGTTCAGGAAACAAAATACAAGGTGCTGAGGGAGGTGGCATACCAGACATGGAAGGGAAATGATGCCTTTGCGGAATTTAACGAAATCGCCAGCGAAGTAATTCCCAAGGATGAGCCTCCTCAGACCTGCTGCATATATAAAGACAGGGCTGTAGTAGCCGAGAGAATCAGACTGGCTCTCGGGGGCAGCCGCAATAATAAAAATATCGTTCAGGTAATCAAGATTGCATGTGACGAATGTCCGGAGGCAGGATACGTGGTGACGGACCTTTGCAGAGGCTGTCTTGCCCACAGCTGCAAACAGGCATGCAAGCGCGGTGCCATAACAACTGATGAGCACCAGCACGCGACCATAGACAAGAGTAAATGCGTGGAGTGCGGCAAATGTGCCAAGGAATGCCCTTACGGTGCCATACATAATTTCCAGAGGCCATGCGAGAGATCCTGCAAGGTGGGCGCTATTTCCATGGGACCTGGAGGAGAGGCGACCATAGACGAGGAAAAGTGTATTTCCTGCGGAGCCTGTGTATATCAGTGCCCATTCGGAGCGACAGTAGATGTGTCCAGCATCGTAAGCATTATCAAAGAAATCAAGAAAGCAGAGGACAACTGTGAAAAGGGCAAGATGATAGCCATCGTGGCACCGTCTATCGCCAGCCAGTTCCTTTACGCATCCCTGGGGCAGGTGATAACAGGCATTAAAAAGCTTGGCTTTGACGAGGTTCTGGAGGTTGCAGTAGGTGCGGAAATGGTAGCCTATAAAGAAGGGCTGGAACTGAAGGAAAAAGGTTTTCTCACATCATCATGCTGCCCGGCTTTCGTAAAATACATCGAAACCAAACACCCTAAAATGGCAGAGCATATTTCACATAACCTTTCACCTATGGCGGAACTGGCAAAGCATGTCAAGGAGAAGAAGCCCGATTCTGTGATTGTTTTCATCGGACCGTGCATAGCTAAAAAGGCAGAAGTAAGAAAAGAAACAGTAAGCCCATATGTGGATTATGTCATGACCTTTGAGGAACTGCAGGCCCTTTTTGACAGCAGGGATATTCTGCTGAAAGAGCAGGAACTGACCGAGTGGAACCAGGCATCATATTACGGCAGAATGTTTGCACGTACAGGAGGGCTGGCTGCAGCAGTTGAGCAGACTCTTAAAGAACTGGAAATTGACGATTTTGAATATAAGCCGGTGGTATGCCAGGGAATCGACCAGTGCAAGATGGCACTGCTTAAAGCCACGAAAGGCGCGCTGGACGGCAACTTTATAGAGGGTATGGCCTGCATAGGCGGCTGTGTAGGGGGCAGCGGCAATCCGGCCAGACACGAGGAAGCTCCAAGGGAGATGAGGGAGCACATAGAGGATGCCGAAAATACATCTATTATGGAAAACGTAAGAAAAGCCATCAATATTTACTAACTTTACCAATAATCGAGAGGGGGCGCATAAGCATGCGCAATATTGTTTTTCTCGGGCTTATAAGCTTTTTTATGGATGTAAGCTCCGAGATGGTGTATCCTATAATTCCTTTGTATCTGACGGCAGCTTTTGGGGCCACACCTGCACTGGTAGGCATAATCGAGGGCATCGCAGAAAGCACAGCCAGCCTTCTGAAGGTTTTCAGCGGATACGTAACGGATAAATACAAAAAGAAAAAGCCTATAGCTTTCGCCGGTTACGCTACAGGTTTTCTGTACAAGCTGGCACTTCTGTTTGCGGGAAGCTGGGCAGGCATCCTGACGGCTCGTGTCATAGATCGCCTGGGAAAGGGCATACGTACAGCTCCCCGTGATGTCATGGTCAGCGAAAGTGCTGAGGGCGACACCATGGGAAAAGCCTTCGGAGTACATAAGGCGCTGGACATGGCGGGTTCGGCTCTTGGAATTTTACTTTCGTATATGCTGCTGCGCGGTCTGGCAGTCGGAAACGGCTCCGGTTCAGGTTCAGATATGGTGGGCACATACAGGTTTATCTTTTTAATATCCATCGTGCCAACAGTGCTGGCTCTTCTGATGTTTGCCTTTGTTAAGGAAAAGAAGGAGCCTCGCCAGACAAAGAAGCGCGAAAAGTTCTGGACGGGATTTTCATCTCTGGATGGCAGACTTAAGCTGTACCTGATGATTGTTTTTCTGTTCACACTTGGAAATTCATCAAATACATTTTTGCTGCTCCGTGCAAAGAGCGCCGGATTTGACGACACCAACGTAATTTTGCTGTACTTCCTGTACAACCTGACAGCGTCGGTACTGGCAGTGCCTTTTGGAAAACTGTCGGACAGAGCAGGCAGAAAGAGTGTGCTGACCTGCGGCTATCTGCTTTTCAGCGCAGTATATGCAGGTTTTGCCTTCGCATCATCTGCACCGGCATTTATCGTGATATTTGCCGTTTACGGTGTATTTACTGCCATGACAGCAGGGGTTGAACGGGCTTTGATTGCTGAAATCGCTCCTGCCAGGCTGAAAGGAACCATGCTGGGACTTCATTCTACGGTTTCCGGCATAGCACTGCTCCCTGCCAGTGTCATTTGCGGATTCCTGAGGTTCGAATCCTCTATTCATAGATAGATAAAAAAATACACCCGTGAAGGGTGTATTCCTTTATATGGTCGGGATGACAGGATTCGAACCTGCGGCCTTTGCGTCCCGAACGCAACGCTCTACCAAACTGAGCCACATCCCGGCGGCATGGAATATAATAGCACAACCCGGCAGCTTTTTCAAGACTAAAATTGAAGATTTATCTGCCGGGTTTTCCGAAATGGCCAAAATGTTTTCCGAGGGAAAACAATTCAACGGTTTTGGAAAACAAAATGGTATACAACGACTTATATAGAAGAAAAACCCATAAAACGCGGCAAAATTATTTACCACAATATAGAATACATGTAACAATATGAAAAAAGGTTTTCCAAAAGGCCTGTTTTGTTTTCAAAAAGAAAACAATCAAGCGGTTTTGGAAAACCTTCATATACCACGATATGGAAAAAATTATCCAAAATACGGGATCACCATCTGGATAAAGCTCCACAGAAGTTTAAGTCCGTAGAATATAATTACTATACCGCATACGATGTTGATGACACGGAGAGTTTTGTCGGTGATTTTTGCGCTGAACAGTGAAATAAGTGTTGAAATTCCCAGGAACCATATTACCGATGCACTGGCGAAACCTCCAACGAAGAAAAAGTCTGTGCCTTCAGGAAGGGTAGCTTTGAATGCGCCCAGCATCATAGATCCGTCGATTAAGGCCTGGGGATTGAACCAGGTTACAACGCAGGCAGTAGTCACCACTTTTGCGATAGGAATATTTACATCTGTACTCGTATCGAGAGTATCTTTTGCACGGACCAGTCCCTGGCCGATCCACATTACTATAATACTTCCTATTAACAGAATAGCCATCTCCAGCCATGGCGATGCGCTCATGACGGCGCCTATTCCAAAAAAGCAGGCCAACCCTAAAGTTACGTCAAAAAATATAACTATTAAAGCAGTGGCATAAACTCTTTTTCGTGGCTGTGTAAGTGCGGTGTTGATTACGAATAAATTCTGAAGTCCTATAGGGGCAACGTAGGCGAGACCCATGGTAAGCCCCTGAAGATAAATGTCCATAAAATTTTTTCTCCTCAATGCGAAAGTTATATGCAAAACAAACTTGCTCTTTTTTTATTACCTGCTATAATTATAGTATCACTGACAGCAAAGTCAATAACGCAAATTTTTATTATCAAGTAATAAAAAACTTACCGCTGCCCGGAGGGAAGGGCAGAAAGGAGAGCCAAATGATAGAAACACATTACGACTGCCCATGTCTTGAAAAGTGCCCGCTGAATTACACCTTGTCCATAATCGGCGGCAAGTGGAAGATGCAGATAATATGCTCTCTCAACAATAAAGGAACCATGAGATACAACGAACTGAGGCGAAAACTTGACGGTATTTCCAACACAGTTCTGGCAAGCTCACTGAAGGAACTGGAGGAAGAGGGGCTGGTGGAACGCAGAGAGTACCTTGAAGTGCCTATCAGGGTAGAGTATTCTTCCACGGAAATGGCAGGCCGCCTGATGCCGATTCTGGAACGGCTCAGCGACTGGGGAGAAGAGATGATGCGGAGAGAAAAGACAAGAGGGACAACGACTGGCAAAGAACAGAAGGAGGATAATAAATGCGACTGATTTCATGGAACGTCAACGGTCTCAGAGCCGTCATGGGAAAGAATTTTATGGATTTTTTCAACGATATAGATGCGGATATTTTCTGTCTGCAGGAGACCAAGCTGCAGGAAGGTCAGATAGAAATGGATCTGCCGGGATACCATCAGTACTGGAACTATGCGGATAAAAAGGGATATTCCGGCACGGCGATTTTTACGAAGAAAGAGCCGATAAGCGTATCCTATGGCCTAGACATAGACGAGCACGACCACGAAGGCAGAGTGATAACACTGGAATTCGACGATTTTTATATGGTCACCGTCTATACACCAAACTCACAGGACGAGCTTAAGCGGCTGGATTACCGCATGAGGTGG
>JALFXR010000020.1 GCA_022787405.1 Bacillota bacterium | reverse complement strand
CTGATACGCAAGGCCAAGATTTTCAGCATAAATATCAAGATTCTGAAGCATGTAGGATGTAGGATTGCCCAGGTAAAGACCTGCTCTTATGGCAGACTTGATGAGTGCACCGGTCTTATTGATATGTATGTATTCAAGCATCTCATTGGAATATTCGTTATTTTCACCTTCTATGTCGGAAACCTGACCTGCAACCATGCCACGGCATCCTGCACCCTTTGCGATTTCATAAGCTGCCTTGATGCGTTTGGTCATTTTTTCCGGTGAGTCAAAATAAAGCATCATGTCCTTGTTTATAGCTTCAAAAGCCGTAGTCAAAAGTCCGTCTCCGGCCAGAATTGCAAGGGCTTCACCATATACTTTATGATTGGTCGGAAGGCCTCTCCTCAGGTCATCATTATCCATAGCCGGCAGATCATCATGGATCAGCGAATAGGTGTGGATATACTCCATGGCGCAGGCATAAGGAAGAGCTTCTCTGATATCACCGCCTGCAAAATCACAGGCAGCAAGAAGAAGTACAGGTCTGAGGCGTTTACCTCCTGCAGTCAGACTGTATTTCATCGCTTCATATAAAGAAATGCTCTTGTTATCAATATTAGGTATAAAATCCAGAAGATGTTCGTCTATCAGTTTTTTGTAATCATCATATCCTCTGTCCATACTTACAGGCCTCCTTTACTCAGAAAAAGTTTCTATTTTCTGTCTGGCATTATTTAATATTTCACTGCATTCGGTATAGCACTTTATGCCTTCCTCATAGCACTTAATAGCTTCGTCAAGAGAAGTCTCCTCGTCTCTTATTTTTTCCGAAAGCTCCTCCAGTTTTTTCATGGAAGATTCAAAACTCATAATCAATTCCTCCGCTTTCTATATTAAACCTGTACGGCGTTTTTTTCAACCTCTGTATCACATGCTGCGAAAATTATACGGCCGTCCTTCATTGTAAGTGCATATTTTTCGCCTTCTTTTACATCTGAAACCGATGATATAACTTTACCTGACATATCTGTAACCATGGAATAACCTTTTTTCAGCACGGATGAAGGATTGTTCTCATCAAGCAAAAGACGCATTCTCTCAAGCCTATGGATGTACTCGGAAAGCCTTTTGTTAATGGCGTTTCTCATCTCCAGCATGCAGTTTTCCATCATCAGTCCGTCTGACTTCACCTTGGCAGATAAACTGGAAAGAAGATCTGTCTTATATTTTTCAAGATTGTATCTTATTTCTCTGATGTCAGGTACGGCCATTTCTGCAGCAGCTGTAGGTGTTTCGGCCCTTCTGTCAGCGACAAAATCAGATATTGAAAAATCTATTTCGTGCCCTACGGCAGAAATCACAGGTACAGTACAATTATATATAGTCCTTGCAAGAATCTCATCATTAAATGCCCACAGATCTTCTGCGGAACCGCCGCCTCGTCCAACTATCAGTGTATCTATATCACCGAAACGGTCATTGCTGCTTATCATTTCAATGGTTTCTGCAATGTTCTGTGCTGCACCCTCTCCCTGAACCTGTACAGGAAAAATTATTATATCCACAAGATTGTTTCGGCTTGTTATAATCTTAAGAATATCCTGCAGAGCAGCACCTGTAGATGAAGTCACAATTCCCAACTTCCGCGGAAAGGCCGGAACAGGCTTCTTATGTGCAGGGTCAAACAGGCCTTCCCTGGATAGTTTGTCCTTGAGCAGCTGGAATGCCATAGCAAGGTTTCCCTCTCCGGCTACAGTAACTGTTCTTACAAATAAGGTATAAGTGCCGCCTTTTTTGTAGACATTTATGTAGCCGTTTATGATCACCTCAAGACCGTCACCAAGCTCATAGCTCAGATTTCTCACATAGCTGGCCGGAAAAAAACAATTTATCTTGCTGTTTTCATCGTTTATGGAAAAATAGACATGACCGCTGGAATGGTACTTGAGATTGGATATTTCTCCTGTAACGGTCACATTTCCGAGAAGCGGATCTGTCATAAGAACACGGCTGATATATTCATTAAGTTGTGAAACTGTAACGGGCTTTAAAGCCATATCTTTCTGCCTCCAAGAAGTGATACGCCAACGGCATTGTCCGATGAAAGCTCAGGCCTGCCGAAAGCTGTCTGTATATTGTCAGGAAGGGTTTTCTTAAGATACCCTCTTAAATATTCGCTGCATGACACACCGCCTGCATAAAGAAAGCTGTCAACGCTGTATTTTTCTGCAAGGAATAAAGTCATATCAAGTACCGACCTGCTCAGTACTCCCATGAGTTCAGCTGAAAGTGCTTCCGGGCTCATGGTGTGTTCTTTTATTATTCGCTGACACTGGGTTTCGATACCGGAAAGGTTGACAAAGCCGTCCCTGACCTTGATTTTTGTCAGGTTGTTTTTAATGTCATATGAGGCATCATCCGAAGAACAGATTGCAAGCCTGTCCACATCCTGTCCGCATGGAAAATCGAATCCAAGAGCAACTCCAGTTCTGTCCAGTACCTGACCATATGCCAGGTCGAGACTTCCTCCAACTATTTCAAAAATACCTTCCGATTCATCAAATAAGATTGCCTCGGTAGTTCCTCCGCTGAAATGAAAGCATATTAGTCGATTGGTTCCAGCCATAGGGGAATAATGCTTCACTGCTTCAATGTGACCTTCCTGATGACTGAATCGGTACAGAGGTATGCCTAAAGCCGAAGATATCATTTCGGCAGCTCCAAGACCTGCTGTAAAAACAGGCATATATGAGCCTTCTACAGGTCTTGGTCTTGAGGAAACGGAAACAGCACCGATGTTGTCTCTTACACCTTCAGCGTCAAAGGCTTGTTTGATTGCCGGCGGCAGTTTCTGAACATGCTGAAAAAGCGCCTCAGACTGCCTGAGACCCCTTTCCCCGCTTTTAACATTAAGAAACTCTTGAAAATTAAACAATATTTTACCATCTGAAGCTGTGACTGCTACAGAAGTTTTATAATTGCTGGTATCTATCCCCAGCGAAAGCTTTTTTTTATTCATCGTAAGGTTCACCATGGCGGTGCCTATTTCTTAATCTTTGCAAGAACAGCATTTACAAACTTAGGCGACTGTTCTGTTCCGTAATCCTTTGCCAGATTGACAGCCTCGTTAATTGCAACTGCATCAGGAACATCGTCAGCAAAAAGCATTTCACCTATTGCTATTCTGATTATAGCCAGATCAGGCTTTGCCATCCTCGATGCAGGCCAGCCATCGCTGGCGGCATCTATCATGCTGTCAATTTTCTCTATATTACTGCAGATCTGTGAAATAAGATTGCTGATGTAGTCTTTCTGATTACCGGCTGCGCATTCTGCCATGTAACTGTCTATGTCCGGATTTTCAAAGTCTTTCTGAACCTCTATCTGAAACATAGTCTGCATTGCAAATTCTCTTGCCTGTTTTCTAGTCATTTATACTGCTGCCTTCCCGAGGCATCATGACTCCCTGAACATGAATGTTTACGGCTTTGACCGTCTGTTGGGTAGTCGTTTCAACCGCCTCTTTTACTGAATTCTGTATATCCCACGCCAGCTGAGGAATTTTGCAGCCGAAATCAGCCGCTACAAAAACATCAATTACGAAACCGTCCTTATCCCGTGACAGCTTAATATCCTTTTCCTGATTGACACCGGGAACGGCAAGTGTTGCTTTGGAAGCAGCAAGACTCACAATTTCCTTTGAAATTTTATTGATGTTCTGTTTATCACTCATCACGCTCTTCCTTTTTGCCGTAGTAGTATATATACATTTGAACTAATTATAGCAGAAAAGGCGGCTTTTTTCAATGACCTAATATTTACTTTGAATGACTATTTTATCGGCACTCTGTCCCGTTTCACGCATTACGATATCGCAGATCTTTGCCACCGTATTAGTATCCAGATCCTGCTTATCAACTGTCACATTTACTCCGGCTTCCGTTATTACAACGTAAGATGCGGGCAGATTCTTTGATTTTATCAGACTTTCTATTGAAAGTTCCTTTTCCATGTAACCTGTAATACGCTTTTTTTCCTGTTCTGAATCAAGACTCGATAAGAGTTTGTTTCTTTCAAGTTCCAGAGCCGCCCTCATTTCTTCAAAGGTTCCTTCCTGTTTATCATCTGCTTTGACTGCCAGACTGTCAACCAGAGCATATCCGTCATGGACAGGTATTTCGCCGGTCATACGTGAAGTAACCACCAGGCCTGTTCCGAATACGAGAATCAGGCACAGAGCACCCAGCCGTCGTCCTTTGTACAGAATATCCTTATAGCTTAATTTCTTTTTCAAAAATTGAGTTTTCAAAGTTATTCCTCCTGTTCTTTTTCAAATACCATTACACTTGAGACCGGAATATCGTAAAGCGTTGCCACTCCTTTGGTAAGATTGTTTGCTACAGTCGGGTTTCCTGCACCTTCAGCTGTCACGATAACTCCTACTACCTTGCTGTCCTCATCATATTTAATTACAGCATCTACTTCGCCGGCACCTTTAATACCGGAGAGAACACTTGCAAGCCGTTCCTCAGAGCTGCCGTCCATATCGACTATCTGTCTTCGACCATCCTTACCCGCAGAAAAAATGCTAAGGGTAAGAATTACTATCAGACCTGCAAGAATTAAAGCCAGAAGACGGGCCAATGCTTTTCCGCTCACAATTTTTTCAATCATAATTACACTCCTAAATATATTAGTTTTTATGCCTGAATATGACATTTATTCGTACACATGCTTTCAAGCTTTAGTCACAATTCTTATTACAGGTTCCAGTATAACGTCAAGTATTACAAGTGAAAAAATAAATTTAATATATTTTTCCAGAGATGAGTCAGGCAGCAGTATCTGAAAAAAAGACAGAGAAATAATTATCAGGAAAATATCCTTAACCCATGTTAGCAGGTTTTCTGTCATATTATCAGCCTCCCCCCATTCCTACTATAACACCTATGAAAATTATGAATAGAAGCGAGGTGAAGAACATGACGGCACCGAGAGAAACAATGCAGCTGCCCATATCGTTGAGACTGTCAGAAATTTTACTTTCACATATAGGTTCGGCAGCTGCGGCTGTTATTTTATAAATAACAGCTATAATCAGCAGCTTGATGAGAGGAACAAGTATTACAAGAATAAGAGTTATGATGCCGAAAACTCCTACTATGTTCTTTATTGTGCTCATACATTTTATGAAAAGTTCAGCAGTATCGGCTGTAAATCCCCCTACTATAGGAATAAATGTGCTGAGGGAATATTTGGCTGTGTTTATAAGAAGACCGTCAGATGCATCGGTAATAAGACCCTGAACAGATATAATTCCTGATAAAAGTGCCATGAGAAGGCCAGTGACTCCAACGGCGGCATTTCTCAAAAGCTTAGAAAGTTTGTTTACATAATCTTTTTCCGTCAGACAATTTATCAGAGCAAGTACACAGGCTGCAAACATTGCCGGAAGTATTATTTTTTTCAGTATTATACCTGTTCCTGTAACTGTTCCTATCATCACAGGACTCATTATCGTCCCTGAGGCTATGCTGCCCGTAGAAATCAAAATGCCCAAAAGTACAGGTGTGAGAATTTCCATAGTATTGACCATTGTGGTGACAGAATCTATAGCAATGTCGTAGGCAAGGCGGAAGCTGTTTATTGATATTCCGATTATTATCATAGTGCACACCAGCATGCTGATATCGGAAACAGATTTCTTGCCGAAGGATGAAGAAAGATTCTTCAGCAGTCCTGTCACAATACATATTATCAGTATTTCAACTCCCAGAACCATAGCAGACCTTACTTCATAGATTACCAGGCTTTTAAAACCGTCTATCAGTTCCTGACTGTTGAAAATGCTTTTTCCGTCAAGGGTTGCTTCCAGAATTTTATCCAAAGTGAAGCCATCGGTCAGACCTTCTGTGATCCTTGAGGCCTCATCACTTATGATGTCTTCCTGCCCCGGCTTAACCACATTTTCCATCTGTTCTTTCAGAATTTTTTCGTAGTCCATCAGGCACCTCAGATCAGACTGTCAAGAAGATTGAGCAGAGACGTAAATACAGGGATAGCTGCAAAAAAAATTGCAATTTTGCCGGCAAGTTCGACTTTCGTTCCAATAGATTTCTCTCCTGCATCTTCACACAAAGCCGATGTGAACTCAGTTGCATAGGCAATGATAAGGACTTTTAAAATAACAGGAAAATACTCTTTACCGAAAGTAAGTCTGCCGTAGAGGTTTTCCATATATGTAAAAGCATATTGAAGGCCGTCCAGCGCAAACCAGAGCAAAATAATCGAAGTACAAAGCACCGCTTCAACAGTAAATTCAGGTTTATAGGACTTTATAAGCGAAACAACGATTAGACCTGTTATTCCTGCTGCACATATCTTTAACACTATATCCATAACTCATCTCCAGTCAGAAAGCTACAAAAACTCTGACGGCTTCAAAAAATTCACTTATCATTTTTATAACTATTGCCAGTACGATTATCACTCCGGCAAGAGTAACCATCATGGCTTCCTCTTCTCTGCCGGCCTTGCTGAGAATCTGATTAAGCAGTGCTATTGCGATTCCTATGGCTGCTATTTTAAATAAAATATCCACATTAAAAGACATATGTCCTCACCTCTCACATTAAATAAGAATTATAGCTGCAAGACCGCCTGCAAAGAATCCCAGACGTCTGTACAAGGGACCTTTTACCCGGCAGATTTTTTCTGCTTCATCAATTTGTGCGGCCAGCTTTTCCTCCATGTATATGAATCCTGCCTGCTGGTTATCACAGTCGGTCTGTCCAAGAAAATTTCCAGGATAGCGTATTATCTCCATATCGTCAGCCGTCAACGGAGTATGTTTATATATCAGATCGGCATTCTGAGACCAGATTCTGCCGATTTCAGCGTTTTTTTCCTTCAGCGCGGCTCCTGTTTCATTTAATAGCATAATCGCCCTGGATTGGCCTTTTTTCCCTTCCGTTTCCAATACTGTAGTTATAGGCTCCCTGAAATAATTAATCCTGCTTTTAAGCTGAATCAGCATTTTCCTATAATCTTCAAGGAGTGCTGTTCTCTCCTTAAGTTCCCCTGCCTTGATTATTCCAAGAAATCCACAGGCCCCAACAAAGCCTGCAATAATAACAGCTCTAACCATGTTAATCCTCTCTGATTTCATCTCCTCTTAATACTTTTACCATTGTGCCCGGCCCTTCCTTGTTTGAAAGGAAAATTATACTGCTGAAAAATTTCTTTGATATGAGAGGCCATATTTCTGATTTTTTTAGACTGTCAAATGAGTCTCCGTGGATAGATGTAATCAGAGCCACACCAGAACTGAGGCACTGAGCTGCAGCCTCCAGGTCTTCGTTCTTTCCGATTTCATCTGTAATAATCACCTGCGGAGACATGGAGCGTATAAGCATTTGTATTCCCTGTGCTTTAGCAGCTCCATCCAGGACATCAGTCCTTGACCCCAGATCAAAACTTGGCTGGGAATTATACATTCCGGCTATCTCCGATCTCTCATCACAAACGGCCACCTTAATCCCTCGGCCGCTCAGGCTGCGGGCAATATCTCTAAGCATAGTCGTTTTGCCGCAGCCCGGCGGCGACACAATCAACGCGCTCAGGGGCCTGCCGTCGCCGCCTACAAGATAGCTCGCTATCTTGTCTGAGCAGCCCTTGATCTCCTTCGCAAACCTGATGTTCATGGAACTTATTTCCTTTATAAGTGATGTTTGTCCGTCCTTCGCAACCGCTTTGCCGCATATTCCAACTCTGTGCCCTCCTTCTATTGTGACAAAACCTTTTGCAAGATCCTCCTCATAGGCGTAATACGAATATTTAATCAGGCTGTTAAGTGTTTTTACAAGTTCATCTGCTGTAATTATGTGTGATATTATTTTCTCTCCTGACGATGTCTGCAGCCGTACATGCTGACCGCATCTGAGACGTATTTCCTCTATTTCACTGATTAACGAATTTGGCAGAGCCTCAAGCTCCTGCCTGACGGATGAGGGAAGCCGGCTTAATATTTCTCTGAAATTATCCATCTTTATCCTCTTTTCATTTTTTTGTTTATCTTTTTGGTTGATTTATTTAATTCTATGATGAGGACAAGTTTTTATGACAGAATTGTGGTATAATATTTATATTGATTTTAAGTGCGGCCTTACCGCTATGGAGGTACAATGATGAATTACTTAGAAGAAGCAAAACAGCTCGCTTCCGAGCTGACAGAAATAAGAAGACATATACACAGCTGTCCGGAAGCAGGAAAATCCCTGCCTGTTACAAAAGCATTCGTAACAGACAAGCTTCGTGAATACGGATATGAGCCTGAAGAAATCTGTGAAAGCGGAATAGTGGCACTGCTGCACGGCGGACAGACATCAGATGACAGTAAAACCATATTGCTCCGTGCAGACATGGATGCCCTTGCAATAAAAGAGGAAGCGCCTGTTGACTTCGCTTCCCAAAACGGTTTTATGCATGCCTGCGGTCACGATATGCATGCGACCATGCTCCTTGGCGCCGCCAAGCTTTTAAAGGCACACGAAAGAGAGCTTAAGGGAAATGTTAAATTTGTTTTCCAGCCTGATGAGGAAGGCTTCACAGGTGCCAAAACAATGCTTGCTGCCGGAGTCCTTGAGAATCCAAAAGTTGATGCAGGTATGGCTCTACATGTTAATTCCGGCACTCCTTCCGGCATGTTTCTCTGCGGTCAGGGTGTCTGCATGGCAGGCTGCACTTTATTTAAGATAAAGGTAAAGGGAACCGGCTGCCACGGCGCCATGCCTGAAACAGGTGTTGACCCTATCAATATTGCAGCACACATCTACCTTTCGCTGCAGGAAATCGTGGCAAGAGAAATTGCGCCTACCTCACCTGTTGCACTTACAATCGGCAAGTTCGACGGCGGCAAAGCTCCTAATATTATTCCTGAAGACGTTGTAATGGAGGGAACCATAAGGACTATGGACAGAGACCTGTCCGCAAAGATTTTTAAGAGAATAGAAGAAATTTCTGTACAGACTGCCGCCCTTTTCCGCGGATCTGCAGAGGTGACAGAGATGGCTTCAGCCCCTCCTCTTCTTAACGACAAAGAACTGGTAAAAGAAATGGCCGGCTATATTAAAGAAATCACCGACCCATCCAAAGTATATTTATTTGAACAGGGTGGCATGGGCTCTGAGGATTTCGCATCATATACCTATGAAATACCCTGCAGCTACCTGCTTCTGGGTGCAGGATCACCTCAGGAGAATCCGCTTTTCGGAAGGCCTATGCATAATGACCATGTTGTTTTCAATGAAGATATAATGCCTCTGGGCAGTGCGGCACTTGCCACATGCGCAGAGGATTGGCTAGCGAACAACTAAACATTAAAACGCAGCAATCCATATAAAGACTGCTGCGTTTTTATTGATTTACACATGTCTGTTAAATATTTCTGCTACTTGTGATTCTCTTCCGATGAATGCTTACTTTTTATCAGGAAAGCAGTGAAGCAGCACATAGAAAGTGCCAGAAGCATGAACCATATCACAAGGTCGCTGTCATCAGCGGTCCTAGGCGGAAGATTTTCAGCCGTTGAGTTATGTTCAACGTTTTCGTGGTTTCCGCTGCTGGAGCCCGGATTATCTTCTCCGGTTCCTGGATCTTCACTGCCTGAACCCGGATTATCTTCTCCGGTTCCTGGATCTTCACTGCCTGAACCTGGATTATCTTCTCCGGTTCCGGGATCTTCACCGCCTGAACCTGGATTATCTTCTCCGGTTCCTGGATCTTCACCGCCTGTATCAGGTTTATAGCCTCCAGTTCCGGGATCTTCACCGCCTGCATAAGACCAGTGAGCATATATTGTTGTGTCCTCAGTATAAATCCTGTCTATTGTCACTATTGTTCCGCCTGAAGGCTGTGTGAACCATCCGTCAAAGTTGTAATTACTGCGTGTCGGAACCGGAAGATTGTTCAGTTTGCCTTCAATGGCAATATCACTTGTCGGAGTAACGTTTCCTCCGTCTGGATCAAAAGTTACGATAATTCTTGAAAATCTGGCGTAATATGTTGCATCGCCTGTTGTGACGTAACTGATGGTTTTGCCGCCATCGGTCAGCATCGTATCAGCGACCGGTTTGCCAAGGGCATCATACCACCCCACAAATATATACCCTGATTCTTCTGCTGCTGTTGCTGCAGAACTTACAGATTTTCCGATTTCACCCGTATGACCATAAAAAGTGAGTGTACCGATATTGTCATCAGTTGTATCTTTCCAGATTCCTTCGTTTTTAACTTGGCGTATGAAAGTCTGGTTCACAACCATAATTCTTGAAAATCTGGCGTAATATGTTGCATCGCCTGTTGTGACGTAACTGATGGTTTTGCCGTAATTGGTCAGCATCGTATCAGCGACCGGCTTACCATGCTCATCATACCAGCCAAGAAATTTGTAGCCCGTTCCCGCAGTGGCGGTGGAGCTGATGGGCGTTCCCACGGCATCGGTATAGGTATAGCGTCCCAGGGTGCCGATCTTGTCGTCCGTGGTGTCCTCCCAGGTGTCGCCGTTTTTGATCTGACGAATGTAGGTCTGGGTGACGCTGCCGGAGAAGCGGGCGTAGTAGGTATTGACGCTCGCCTTGGTTTCCGTATAGGTGTAAGTAGTGTTTGTGGTGATCAGATTTCCGCTGGCATCGTACCAGCCCTCAAAGGTGAAGCCGTCCTTGGCGGTGGCGGTGGCGGTGATCGTCTCATCGGTTTCCGCATGGTAGGATTTTCCACCATTGGCGTTATAAGCGGCATTGTAATTGGTATCAGATTTATCTGTCACACTGGCAATTTCCACCGTGCCGCCGTTGGCGGAATCAGTGTAGTTCGTGCTGCTGTCCACCTGGGGGATGAAGGCCTGTCTCCAGCGCCACTGGGCCACCATGGTCAGGCCCTTGTGGACATTGGCGTAGACTTTTGTTTCTCCGTTATCTGTCCAGGTCACACCCTTGACCTCGCCGTTTTCCTTATTGAGCGTGGCACTCGTTGTCACGCTTTCGCCATAAATTTTAAAATACTGTGCCGCCGATGTAGATACATTGCTGAGCGAATAATCACAGGCTACGGTATGCACCGCCGGAAGCAGCAGGCTGCCCAACTGACCCGCGTTCACCTGAGCGACATCGGATGGTATATTATCCACCGTATCACCGGTCAGCAGCCAGCCCATAAATTTCCAGCCATCGTTCTGGCCCTCCGCCGCATGGGATACATACGGGGAGATAAATTTCTCCGTCGGACTGGTAGTCGGCGTTGCGCCAGTTGTTGTGTCCACTCCGCTCGTGTTTTCTGTAAGCACAGCCGGTTTGAAGTTGTACACATTCGGCGCTTCCTCTGTGTTATAGGTCCGTTCCACCACATACGCCTTGCCGCCGTTGGGGTCATAGGTGATGGTGGGGTTCTTGATAAAGACAAAGTGCAGGTCTGTGGCCGAAGTAATGTTTTCCAGATAATAGGTATAAATGATATCTCCATCGGTATTCGTGGATTTGATCCACTTTCCCTTTTTCTGCTCCTCCGTCAGGCTCCCGGTATCCTCAATTTCGTTTCCTGCCAGCTGCAAAAACTTGGTAACAGGATCGCCGTTTTCATCCAGCGTGGTGTAATAGAGACCGACAAACTCACAGCCGGCGTCGGCATCCGCTTTCTTTACAATCGCCTGAATTTTCAGCGGCTCGCCATCGGTGATATAGGTGGCCAGCTTGTTGTTGACGGTAACCTCGTGGCCATCAGAACCGCCCTCGCCTTCCGTGGTTCCGTCACTGCCGCCGACCACGGCGCTGCCGTGGTCGGTGGTGCTGCTGGACAGGGGGTGGTAGAGCTGAAAGTTGATGTTGTCCAAAAAGTTGCCGTAGGTCTTTGCCTTGTCAGCAGTTGTTGAAGAATTCACATATCCAACGGACACGAAGCCGAACAGGGTATCCTTCTGTCCGGCGGGGACTGTATAGAGGTAATACTTGCTCAGATCCACCGTCGTGCTGCCGATGCCGTTGGAGCTGCCCGCGGAGCCTTCCGCGTTGGCGCCATAGGAATTCCAGGGGTTGGTGCCGCTGGTGGCTTTGCTGCTGGCCATGATCCAGATGTGCCACTCCTCGGTATAGATGGTGCTGGGGGTCAGGCTGAAGGCGTTGTTGCCCGCATTATCTTCAAACGTGCCGCTGGCGGCAAATTTTTTGCTGTAAACCGTGTACTGCTTCGGTTCGGCCCCGGCGGTAATGGTACTGTTATCTATATTC
>JALFXR010000166.1 GCA_022787405.1 Bacillota bacterium | reverse complement strand
GTATGGAGTGCAAAAGCGTTGGAAACACCGCAGAACTTTTGAAAATAATTGATTTCGCGCCACATATCATATTGAGTCACATAAGGGCATCCTGTATCCGTCCCAAGTCCTACCGTTATGCCATTTTGCAGGCAGGCCTTTGCACAGTCAATTATTCCATCAAATACTATCCTGCCGTTGTACTGCGCCACTTCGTCAGCATGACTTACAGCACGGTCGAATTCTGCAAAAGGCAATGCAGGTGAAAGTGTCGCCACATGGTATGCACCCCTTTCCTTGAAAAGTCTTATAATTTCATCGTCAGGTGCTGCGCCGTGCTCGATGGTATCCACACCGTTTTCCAAAGCACATCTTACCCCTTCCGGGCTCTCCACATGAGCTGCAACTTTTAACCCCAGTCTGTGTGCTTCATCGCAGGCGGCCTTTACAATTTCCGGTCTCATCTTAAGTTCACCCGGCTCTCCCTTGACTTTTGCGTCGAGAACTCCTCCCGTTATCATCAGCTTTATGATATCCGGCTTGTCAGCAGCTATTTTTTTCACATACTCAGCCGCCTCTCCAGGTGTCTTTGCTACATATGCAAGAGAATGTGCCATGTGTCCTCCCTCTACGGAAACAGCCATGTTAGATGCAATAATACGCGGGCCTTTAAGCTTGCCTGCGTTTATATCATCTCTGATAATCGTATCAAAATCAGCAACACCACCCACAGTTCTTATTGTGGTGACGCCGCTCATAAGCTGGGTATACGCATAGGATGAACACAGTTTTATTCCCAGCTTTCTTGTAAGGCCGCTGCTCGTTATCAGCTTGACCAGTTTGACAGGGTCGCTCTCCTTTTTCTTCGGTTTGCCGTTTGCCGGAAGATGAACATGAAGGTTTATCAGTCCGGGCATCAGGTATTTTCCACCCAGATCAACAATATCATACCCTTTCAGATCAGCGTCAGCAGCAGATTCATCTGTTATTTTTTCGATTTTCGAGCCATCAGTAAAAATTATTTTTCCCTTTTGGGGAATCATATTTTCTGAACCGTCAAGAAGTATTCCGTTAATATATGCGTTTTTCATGTTCTTTCTCCCAGAGCATTTTTATATTTTATTGATTTGTTCAATCTGTAATCATTATATCATTTATAAAGCCGTTTGACAAAGAAATATGCCGATGTTATACTCTTTTCATCTGATTTCAGAAATATGCATTAAAAAGCCTGCATTGAAGTGTTCGCGCAGGTTTCGGAGGTATATATGTCAGGAGATATAGTTCTGTTTCTTGAGCTTTTGGGTACGGTGGCATTCTCCGTTTCAGGAGCCATCACAGGTCTGAAAAAGAAGATGGACATTCTGGGTGTCGTGATTCTGGGGCTGACCACAGCTGTTGGCGGAGGAGTCATTCGCGACCTTGTGCTGGGCATCACACCGCCGAACACCTTTCGTGATCCGATCTACGCCACCTTTGCCATCATCACTGCTCTCATAGTTTTCCTTCCCCCTGTCCAGCGCTTCGTGATGAAGGACAACCTTTTCTACAATACTCTGATGCTGGTGATGGATTCCGTGGGCCTAGGCATCTTTACGGTAGTCGGCATCCAGGTGGCACATTCCGTTTCAGGTGAACACGGTATCTTCCTCCTTGTCTTCGTAGGTGTTGTCACCGGTGTCGGAGGGGGCGTTTTACGTGATACTATGGCTGGTGATCATCCATATATTTTCGTTAAGCACTTCTATGCCTGTGCGTCACTCATCGGAGCACTTGTATGTGTGTTCCTGTGGGAAAGACTCGGTGAAGCCAACGCCATGCTGGCAGGCACCGCCACAGTTGTTGCTCTGCGACTTATGGCTGCCCGTTTCCGCTGGAGCCTTCCTAAACCCATAGACTACTCAAAATAGACTATCCGGAACAGTTCAGATCCCGGTCCATTGACTTCATCAGGCGAACTTCCCTGGTAAGCCGCAGAGCAGAAACTGCTGCAGCCATAAAATCGGCAATCGGTCCGGCATACATGATACCGTCGATTCCCATAAACATAGGGAAAACAATTATCAATGGCAGCAGGAAAAGTATCTGTCTGGTAAGGGCAAGGAAAATTCCTTTTTTAGGCTTTCCTATGGATGTGAAGAAATTTGATGACAGCGGCTGCACGTTATTAATGAAGGTAAAGAAAAGATAAATGTGGAAATACCTTTCTGCAAACTCAAAATACATATCGCTTCCCTCTCCGAACAGGCCGATAATCTGTCTCGGAAAAAGCTGAAATAGTGCAAAGGCGAAAACGCATATGACACTTCCTGCGGCCAGGCTCAGACCAAGCACCCGTCTGACCCTGTCGTATTTTTTTGCTCCGTAGTTAAAGCTGGCGATAGGCTGCATTCCTTGAGCTATTCCTATGCAGATGGAAAAGAACATAAAGCCCACCTTGTTGATTATGCCTGAACAGGCCAGCGGAATTGATGCTCCATAGGCTGACATAGCGCCATAATAAGTCAGAGAATTATTCATCACTATCTGCACCACCATCATGGCCAGCTGATTAAAGAAATGAGCAAGTCCCAGACTCACAATATAACCTGCGATTTTCCACTGTGGTCTCAAATGTGCTGCAGTAATCTTTCCTGTCTTATAATGTCTCAGATAATTGAACACCATGAAGGCAGACACTATCTGACCGGCAATAGTAGCCAGAGCCGCACCTGTCATGCCCATATCAAATCCAAAGATAAAAAGCGGGTCGAGTATAGTGTTTATAATCGCGCCCGTCAGATTGCACATCATAGAATATCGCGGGCTTCCGTCTGCACGGACCAGGTGTGCGCCGCCGTTGGAAAGGATAAGAAAAGGAAATCCCAGAGATGATATTCTCACATATTCCTGTGCATATACCAAAACATTATCCGGTGAGCCGAAAAAGATAAGCATCGGTGTTAGAAACAGCTGTGTTATTATGCAGAGAACAAGTCCTCCGCCAAATAAAAAAACTGCGGCGTTTCCAATGTAGTAAAGAGCTTTCTCTTTGTCTCCCCTTCCCAGAGTCAGGTTAAAAGCAGAGGCCGCTCCTATGCCGAACATAAGCGCTATGGCCACACAGCTTGTGGAAAGCGGAAAGGCCACATTGGTCGCCGCATTTCCCAGTTCGCCTATTTTCTGTCCTATAAATATCTGATCCACTATGTTATAAAGTGCGCTGACCAGCATAGCGATGATGCTTGGAACAGCAAACTGTCTGAGAAGTTTACCTACCGGTGCTGCCCCTAAAGGGTTCTGTATGGTTTCAGCCAGATTATCTGTCTTGTTTATATTATCCGGATTTTTTTCTGTCATCTTTTTTATTCTGCCTTCTTATAAGTTGTTTGGATTGTTGTTATCTGTTATTATAACATATTATGAGAAGAAAACGAGCACTATTGGCCAAAATTCAACCTACAGTGCTCGTTTTTTCAGTCAGGCATCTGCTTCTTCTTTACCAAACAGTACCTTGAAACCATCCACAACAAGAATAACAGCAAGTACCAGGATTGGAATGATGATGGCGCACTGAAGGCCCTCAACAATTGCAGTGCCTTGACCAGCCATCAGAACCTTTGTATTGCTTATGAACTTCAGAACCAATGCAGAGCCGGCTGTCAGCAGCATGAATACTAACGGAATGTAGAACATACTGTTCTTTCTTCCAAGCTTCTTGAGGAAGCATGCAGCTGCCAGGAATGCAGGAACTGCAACCAGCTGATTGCAGGCACCGAACAGAGGCCAAATCTTTACATATCCGGCAAGTGTAAGGAAAGCTGCAGCAGCGATGGTAATGGCTGTTGCTACATACATATTTCCGAGAATATTCTTTGAACCATCCTTATTAGTCGCAAACAGTTCCTGGAACAGGAAGCGGCCAAGTCTGGTTGCAGTATCCAGAGAAGTCAGTGCGAATGCGGAAATTGCCAGCAGAAGCACCGTATGTGCAGTTGTTTCAGGGAATCCCAGTTTACCCAGCATTCCGGAGATACCGCCAGCGAAGACCTGTGGAGGTGTCATGCCTGCCCAGGTATCCATAGAAGCACTTCCCACAGCGATAAGAGCGATAACTGCAAGAACACATTCAATCAGCATGGAACCATAGCCGATTGCCTTGGCATCGCCTTCATTGTTCAGCTGTTTTGCAGTGGTGCCGGAGGAAATCAGGCTGTGGAATCCGGAAATCGCACCACATGCTACAGTTACGAACAAATAAGGGAAAATTGTACCGCCGGAAGTACTCCAGCCATTAAATGCATTGAGCTGCATAGTCGGATTTGTGAATACGATACCGATAATCGCAGCGATAATCATAAAGTACAGCAGGAAACTGTTCAGATAGTCTCTAGGCTGCAGCAGAATCCAAACCGGCGCAACAGATGCAATAAAGATATAGATAAATACTACAATCAGCCATGTGGTCTTCGGCAGATAGATCGGGCATGCGATACCGACAGCAATGCAAGCTATAAGCAGAGCCACACCGACTACAGTGTTTACTGCAAGATGTGAAGACTTTCTATTGAACAGACCAAAGCAAACTGCCAGCGGGATAAACAACAGGGAAGCAGTTGCCACGGAACCATTTGCAGAAACCTTATCTCCGTCGGCGTTGAAACCGGCAAAAGTGCCTGCTACTATATCAGCAAATGCCGCTACAACCAGTATAAGAACCAGCCACGCAAATACTGTAAAGCACATTTTAGTTCTGTGACTTATATTGATTTCAATGATTTCTCCCAAGGATTTTCCCTTGTGACGAATAGATGCAAACAGAGCTGAAAAGTCCTGTACAGCACCAAAGAAAATACCTCCCAGCACAATCCAAAGCAATACAGGAATCCAGCCGAAAACAGCTGCCTGAATCGGACCGTTAATCGGACCTGCACCTGCTATGGACGAGAAATGATGTCCAAGAAGTACCGCCTTGTTTGCCGGTACGTAATCTACACCGTCTTCCATCTCGTGGGCCGGTGTCGGTTTGCTCGGGTCGATGCCCCATGATTTCGCAAGGTATGAGCCATATGTAGCATATGCTATAATGAATACTGCGATGGAAATCAAAAGAATTACTACGCTGCTCATGTGATAACTTTCCTCCTAAATAAAAATATATAATTTATTATTACTCCATCAGTTTCAGGTAAGTTTTCTTCAATTCTTTCCCCTGCTGATTGGTTGTAACCAGATGATCATGAGTTGAAACCAGTACCAGACGTGTTTCCAGATAACCGCGTAAATTAAACATATAAGTCTTTGCAAACCTGTATTTTCTCGCATAATGTATTGTCTCATCATCTATTTTACCGTCTGTCACTACGACCAACGTTAAAAAAGAATACATATGGTTCTCCGGGGGATACTTCTCCCCTCTCCGCACATACTGCGGTTCCACTGATTCTTCCAGTGGAAGAATCAGTTCTTGGAGCTTCATAGTTGTCAGCGTCCCCTCTTCTTCCTTCCATTTCCGGATGAAAAGGTGCTCCTGACTATTTGCCTCCCACAATTTTGCCTTTTTTATCAGCACATACCTGGAGTTATCCACATTAAAATGGCCGTACACATCATATATCTGTGATCCTATTTTGTGTCCTTCCTCAAGGTCAAAAGTGGAAGTATAAAAAGCTTTCAGTTTTTCTACGAAGGATTCCGCTTGCATTTTTTCTCCTAAAAACCAATGATTCTTATATTTTTTTGTTTTTTTAAACAAATTAAATTGACGGAAATTATTTTACCACTTTTTGAAATAAAATCAATAGAAATTTTCAGAAAATTCAAAAATATTTATCATTATCAGGAGCGCACGAAAAGACCCATCGGGGATTGACCGCCTGCTTCGCCCCGCTCGCAGGCTTCTTCCTTGGCTCCCCTTTCGGTCGCCTGCGGACCACTCGATGTCCGGAGATTCACTGAAGCTCCGTCCTTACGCTCGTGCCCTCCCGGGTTCGATTCCCCGATGCCCACTTTATCATGACAGCAAAGAAGGATGGGCTTATGTTCACGGGGTCCCCGGAAAGCGCACGCTTTCTGGGGGAAGAAGCAGCGACAGAGCGCATGAAAAAAACCGGCTTCAAGCCGGTTTTTGAAAACAGCGCAGTCCGCTGCGACGTGGTGACCCATCGGGGAATCGAACCCCGATCAACGCCTTCGGAGAGCGCTACTCTATCCGTTGAGCTAATGGGCCATATCTTAATATTCAGATCTGCAGACGCCCGGATAAATTGAACGCCTGCTTCTCTATTATTTTACTTTTCATCTTCGATATCTGTGAAGCCTTTGCCGTATCCCCAAACGGTATTAACCTGCATAACTGATACAAAGGCCTTGGGATCAATCTCTGCAAGCTTACGTTTGATTAAAATGCTTTCACGTGGTGAGCATAGCACCGCCAGCTGCTTCCTGTGGGTTCCCGTATATTCGCCCACCATGTCGTAGCTGGATACACCACGGCTGATTTCCTCCATAATATATCGGCTTATCTCTTCGCTTTCGGAAGTGATAATCTGCAGCTGTACGATTTTAGTTTCAAAGCCGTACATGATGAGATCCACCATTTTAGATGCGATAAACTGGGTAACCAGCGCATAAAGTGCGATATTCCTGCCGTAAATAAATGCGGCAATTATGATTATAATGCAGTCCAGACAGAGCAGAATTTTGCTTATATCCACCTGAGGCAGCCATTTTTTCTTTATAATTTTGGCAATGGACTCGGTTCCGCAGAAGCTGTAGCCTCTCCAGAAGACAAGACCGTTACATACGCCACTGAAAACTCCGCAGAAAATAGCGGCAAGAATCAGGTCCTTTTCCTCCAGTAGCTGAAAATCAAATAATTCGAAAATGAAGAGCACTGCCGGGTACAGAATTGTAACCACCAGTATTTTCTTCGCTTCCCTGAACCCTAATGTTAATATTACCACAATCCAGATAACTATGGCAAGTGCATAATACATCACAGAGAAGTTTATTTCCATGAAACTCTGCAGAATTCTGACGATACCTGTCAGTCCTCCGCATGTCAGTCCATTGGGTATCATGACGGCTGTAGTGGAAAAAGCCCCTGTCATACATGCTATTATAAGGAATACCACATCCAGAACCGTATTTGCAGTCTTTTTATTCTCTGCTTTTTTCAAAGATCTCCCCTCCATCAAGTATCACGCAGCTTATGTTTCCCAGAATGTCAACAGTTCTGACCGCTATTTTACGTTGTCCTGTGTCATCTGCAGGAATTTCAAGCTTCATTTCAGTACATAAGCCCTTCTTATCACGGTAAAAAGCCGCCCCCGGTCCCGGTCTGAAAATATGTCCGTCATAGTCTGGATCCACACTCCAGAAATCGATGGCTGTCAGAGGATTGTCTTCAGCTGCCTTTGCTACTCTTTCATGGGTTTGTTTCACCTTGTTTCCTGCCATGACCGGTTCCCTGAGTTCATAGGCGATCAGTTCAACCGTCAAGCAGATCTTATCACTGAAAAGTGTAGGAGTAATATATGCTGAGGCTGTAAGTTCCGCTGCCTGTTGATCTCCATGACATTCGCCACATAGACACCTTGCCACCTTCATGCTTTGTCCCTGTCTGCTTAATCTTTTCATGGCCGCAGCCACAGCGAGAGGCCCGTTATCGCAGCATATCCATCTCCTGCCCAGCTTTCCTGCTGCTGCTCCGAGAGTTCCGCTGCCGCAGAAAAAATCTGCGCAAATATCGCCCTCACGACTGCCTGCTGCCACTATTCTTTCCAGCAGAGCCTCAGGCTTCTGTGTAGCATAACCTGTTCTCTCGGCAGATGTCCTTCCCACCATGTCAATGCTCCACACATCCTTCATGTTGACCATTGTGTACCAGCCGGTTTCATCCTGAAATTCCTCGACACCTTTAAATCTGTAAGGCTTCAGTCCTCTGTTATATGACTTTTCCCTAGGCAGGTTGAGATAATATTTATTCGTCTTGGAATAGACCAAAATGGTGTCGTGCTTCCTTGCGAAGTGCTTTTTGCTGCTGCCACCGGATTTATAGGTCCATATAATCTCGTTGATAAAGTTCTTCTCACCGAAAATTTCATCCATGAGAAGCTTCACATAATGGACACCGTGCCAGTCCAGGTGTACCCATATAGTGCCGCTGTCGGACAGCAGATCTTTCATGAGCATGAGTCGCACGCAAAGCATTTTAAGATATTCAGCCATGCCTTCTTTCCATACATCCTCATAGGCCATATGCTTTACTGCTGTTTCTCCCTCAGAACTCTGTACCTTAATTACAGCGTCATAACTGGCCTTGCTGAAAAAAGGCGGGTCTATGTAAATCTGCTGGACTTTGCCTCCCATGCCGCCCTCCAGAAGATGCTTCATGAAACCGGCATTGTCTCCCATAGCCAGAAGATTCTCTGACTCACCTAATTCTTCTTCTACCGTGAAATTGCTTCCCTTTATCTCTTCGTATTCTTTTTTAGCTTTCTCTATAATCTGAGGCAGTTTACATATAAGTCCCATCAGTCTACTGTGTACCACTTTTCTGTTTCGCGATTTGCATTTATCCTCTCGATTTCAGGATTACGCTTCACCTTTTTGGTAGTGGTCTGTATCATAGGTTCATCATCTAATATAAAGTGATTTACGTGCTTGTACTGAGGCATTCTGTCGTTGATTGCCTTCAAATCTTTCTTTACTTCCTCTGCCAGCTGGTCTTCAGTTATCTGTTCCTGTCTGAGATAATCTGCACTGTAAACGATTTTAATCCATAAAACAAGTTCATTGTGCTTTTCTCTAGGGAAAACAAGACAGTCCTCCACATAAGGCAGATTAATTACCATGCTTTCTATTTCTTCAGGGAAAATGTTCTTGCCGTTTTTCATTACGATTACATTTTTCTTACGGCCTGTGATCCACAAATGTCCTGTTTCGTCAAAGTATCCCAGGTCACCGGTATAGAACCATCCGTCCCTGATAACCTCTGCTGTCTCCTCAGGCTGATCCAGATATCCCTGCATTACGTTAGGAGCCTTTGCCACAATTTCGCCTATACCCTTTTCATCCGGATTGGCGATTCTTATAGTTACACTCGGCATAGGTTTTCCCACGGAACCCGGGCAGATGTCCTGCGGTCTTTCCGCACAAAGCACAGGAGATGTCTCCGTAAGTCCATATCCCTGAATAGTAACTATACCGAAGTCGTTGAGGCCCTTTCCGGCCTCCGGCATGAGGGGAGCCGCTCCGCATATTATGAGCCTCAGCTTGCCTCCCAGGTTGTCGATAACCTGTTTGAAGATCCTGCGTCTGGCATGTATTCCTACCTTTTCCAAAGTACCTGCCATTTTGTTGCCAAATGCGATCTTACCCTCCAGACCGGATTTTTTCACATGCTGCATTATCTTTTTGTACATATTTTCAACCAGCAAAGGTACACCTACGAATACTGTCACACCATACTCTGCCAGATTCTTGGTAATGTACTTCAGTCCGTCGCAGAATACGCTGCATGCTCCGGCTGCCATGAAAACTATGACTCCGCCCAGTCCGAAGCTGTGGTGCAGCGGCAGAAAGGCCATGTTCACATCGTCCGGATAAAAGTCCTCATACTCATGCATGTCTCTGGTGTTGCTGAGAATATTATTGTGAGTGAGGACTACAGCCTTAGAGCTGCTGGTCGTTCCTGACGTAAACAGTATTACGGCAGGACTGTTTTCCGATACTTCTATATTTATATAGTCAGTATTTCCTGATTTTATCTTCAGTTCACCGGAAATCTTCATCTGTTCCAGAACATTTGATTCTCCGGTCATTTTAAATAAAGTAACATGAGACTCTTCTTCACCTTCAGCTGCAATCTCTGCTGCCTTGTGGACCATCTCACTGTGCTTTTCATCATAAAAGAGTGCTGCAATGTCGCTTCTCTTAATGCACATGGCCAGTTCCTCTGAGGTAAAGCCCTTGTCAAAAGGCACCGCAACGCCTCCGCCGCATACTACAGACAGAAAAACATTGAACCATGGATAACTGTTTTCACCTATAATTCCCACTCTCTTGTCAGAGAGTCCAAGGGAATGGAGTTCAGTTCCCAGATTACGCACATCATTTGTAAGCTGCACGAAAGAAATTGGCTCTATCTTTCCTCTGTTCTTTATTTTGAAGGCACTGTTTGCCGGGAATTTTTCTGTTGAAAGCTCCAGCATTTCTTTAATCGTTCTGCCCGGATTCTGGAATTTGTATTTTCTCTTCATGGGGGGAATCGCTCCTTTGTAGTTTTAATAACCTTGTTATTTAGTATTATATAACAGGTATCCCGTCAAGTCAACTTTACCGACTTTCTTTAACGCTTTCATCACCAAATCTTTATTTTCTTTCTTATTATAGTGAATAAGTGCCCTCTGCATTCGCTTTTCTTCCATATTTTTTGCCACATATACAGGCTTCATGGTCAGAGGATCAAGTTCTGTATAGTACATGCATGTGGAAAGAGTTCCCGGCGTAGGATAAAAATCCTGCACCTGGTCAGGCACAAAGCCGTACTTTTTCAGGAAAACAGCCAGCTCCACCGCGTCATCCAGTGTACTTCCCGGATGGCTTGAAATGAGGTACGGTATGAGGAACTGTTTTTTCCCCAGTTTCCTGTTGACTGCCTTATATTTTTTATCAAATTCCAAAAATACCTTTCGTGAAGGCTTGCGCATATAGTAAAGCACCCTGTCTGAAATATGCTCAGGCGCCACCTTCAGTGTCCCGCTTACATGATAGCGGCACAGTTCTTCTATGAAATCATCACAGTTGGGGTCTGCCATAAGATAGTCATAGCGTATACCGGATCTTATGAAAACTTTTTTCACACCGTTTATCTTCCTTACCGCTCGCAGAACGTCAAGGTAATCACTGTGATCCACAGTCATATTAGGGCACACTACAGGATAAAGGCAGTCCTTATGAGTGCAGACTCCGCTCTTGAGCTGCTTATGGCATGCCGGGCCGCGGAAGTTCGCTGTAGGTCCGCCGACGTCATGGATATATCCCTTGAAATCTTCTTTTGCTGTCAGCTTCTTTACTTCGTCCACTATAGCTTCCTTGCTGCGACTTCTCACCTGTCTGCCCTGATGATATGTGAGGGCGCAGAAGCTGCATCCTCCGAAGCATCCCCGGGAGCTTACAACGCTGAACTTGATTTCCTTAAAAGCTGGTACACCGCCCATCTCATCATACATTGGATGCCACTCGTTTTCGAAAGGCAGGCTGTAAACATCGTCCAGTTCTTCCCTTTCCAGCGGCGGCTGTGGTGGATTCTGAACCACATAAACAGTATCCGTATATTTTTCTGCCAATGTCACTGCAGATATGCTGTCATTGTTTTTGAACTGCACTGCAAAGCTTCTGGCATAAGCTTTCTTATCCGATGATATTTCATCAAAGGATGGCAGCACTTTAAAGCTTCCTTCCCCTGCACTTTCAGCTATGGAAAGATCCTTTGCCCGATAGCAGGTTCCTCTTACCCAGGTAATGTCCCTTGCAGCAATTCCCGAGTCCAAAGCCTCTGCGATTTCCACAATGGCTCTCTCACCCATACCGTATATCAGAAGGTCTGCCTTTGAATCCAACAAAATAGAACGCCTTACCTTATCACTCCAATAGTCGTAATGACCTAAGCGACGCAGGCTCGCCTCGATGCCGCCTATGATTACAGGTACATCCTTATATGCTTCTTTAGCTCTGTTAGAATATACTATTACAGCCCGGTCCGGTCTGTTCCCTGCTTTGCCGCCGGGTGCATACTCGTCTGTTTTACGCCTATGCTTAAATACGGAGTAGTTGTTCACCATGGAATCCACCACTCCGCTGTTTATGAGAAAGCCCAGCCGAGGCTTTCCAAAACGCTGAAAATCCTCAGCCGACTTATAGTCCGGCTGAGGAAGTACAGCTACCTTATATCCATATCTTTCAAGAAGTCTGCCTATTATGGCAGTGCCGAAGGAATGGTGGTCCACATAGGCATCCCCTGTCACCAGGACAAAGTCCGCCTGCTCCCAGCCTCTTTCCCTCATTTCTTCTTTAGTTACAGGTAAAAACATAAAATTCTCCTTGGAATTTTCAAAATGTTATCTTTGCCCTTTATCGTAAGGAATACCCTCCGCCTTAGGAGCTCTTGACTTCTTTGAAGTAAGGGCAAGCACGATAAGGGAAATAATATACGGCATCATGTTATATACGCCGCTCGGCAGGTTAAGTGCCACCATGAAGTCAAAACCGGTATATACGTTTGATAACGCACGGAACAAACCGAAGAGCAGAGCCGCAAGAGCGATTCTCTGAGGTTTCCACTGTCCGAAAATCATTACTGCCAATGCCAGGAATCCGAAGCCGGCAACTCCGTATTCAAACTTCCACTCACTTACACCTGCAGTAATATACACAATTCCGCCCAGGCCGCCCAGAGCACCTGAAATCAGCACTCCGGCCCAGCGCATCTTATATACGTTGATACCAACGGAATCTGCTGCCTGAGGATGTTCACCGCAGGCCATCATCCTGAGACCGAACTTTGTCTTATAAAGAGTAACATAAGCAAAAACCAGCGCTATCACCGTTACAACCATAAACCAGTTCAGTTCAAAATCACCTACATGGAACAGGAAAGCCTTTTTAGGCTGAATATATTTAACTACAGACGATACGTTATTCGGGTTTGCTGCAGTGTTGATTGCCTTGACAATTACAGTTGCTGCCGCTGTTCCCAGAATATTAATTGCCGTACCGACTATTGTCTGATCTCCCTTGAAGTTTATACATGCCACCGCCAGAAGGGACGAGTAAACCACGCCGAAAAGGATGGAAACGACAATAACTGAAAGCACAATCACCAAGGCAGAGGCTCCCGGAAAGCTTTGAGCTATAGTGCTCATAGTAAGAGCTCCTCCCAGCGCTCCAATAACCATTATTCCTTCAAGGCCCAGGTTGATAACACCTGAGTGCTCTGAGAAGCATCCTCCAAGCGCTACCAGGATAAGTACTGAAGCATACAGCAGTGTATATTCAATCAATAATGTCATTATGCTTCGCCCCCTTCCTTATTGTTTTCCGAATCTCCGGAAATACTCTTTGCGGCAAGCGCCTCTTTCTCCTCTTTTCTTGCAATTCTCCTGTTCATCACATGTCTCAGGAAAAGAACGAATCCGCAAAGATAAATTATAATGGCTGAAATCAGATCAGAGATCTGAGCACAGTACATTGTCTTGTCAAGGTAAGCTCCACCCATAGTGATATGCTGGATGAAGAATGACGAGAAAATACTGCCTATAGGATTCAGTCCGCCGAGGAAGGCTGCAGAAATACCGTTAAAGCCCATGGTCGGAACCGATGACGCACTGCAGTTCCACTGCTCATAACCTGTCAGATAGAACATGGCAGCACCCAGTCCGGCCAGTGCACCGCCTATAACCAAAGTCAGTATGATATTTCTTTTCTCAGCCATGCCGCAGTATTTAGCAGCATTTTTATTATTTCCTGTAGCCTTAAGTTCATATCCCAGCTTAGTTTTTTCGAGAAGAACCCAGATTGCCACAGCAATTATAATCGAAAGAGGAACAGCCAGTGTAACATACTGATTGTTATTAAAGAGCTTGTCCAGTCCCAATGTAGGGATTATGGCACTCTTGTTTGCCCCAGATACCGAGATAGTATACGGACTGGTACTTTCCTTCACACCGGTAAGCAGAATATTCACCCCATAGAGGGAAATCCAGTTGAGCATTATTCCACTGATAACTTCATTTACATTGCAGTAGGCTTTAAGTACTCCGCTGACAAGTCCCAGTATACCTCCGGCCAGAGTGCCGAGAATCATGCATATCCACCACGGCATCCCCCAGGCCAGTGCTGCATAAAGGGCAATTCCGGCTCCTAAACCATACTGACCGGCTGCACCGATGTTAAATAGTCCTACTTTATAGCAGAAAAGTATGGAAAGTGAACACATCAGCAGAGGTGCAGTCTTTACCAGAGTGCTTCCGAAATACTTAATGGCTACCTTGGAATTGTCATAGTTCATGAAGTTCTTTATCAGGTCTGTGATTCCTTCCCAGGCTCCGCCCGGATTAATAAATAACAGTACAATGAATCCGATTATCAGACCGCCCAGAATGCACAGCAGGGACGACAGTATAGCCTGGAAAGCATTGTTCTTGAGTAATGTACGCATTTTCAAGTTCATCTTATCTTTCCTCCCTCTTTGCACCGGCCATATAAAGGCCTAATTCTTCAACGGTTGTTTTCTTAGGGTCCAGCTCTCCCACTATTTCGCCTTCAAACATGACGAGGATCCTGTCAGACACGCTCATAACCTCTTCAAGTTCGAGCGAAACCAGAAGTACGGCTCTGCCTTCATCACGCTGTTTTACCAGCTGTTTATGAATGTACTCAATAGCTCCCACATCAAGACCTCTGGTCGGCTGTACAGCCACCAGAAGCTGAGGATCTTTATCAATTTCACGAGCTACAATAGCTTTCTGCTGATTACCTCCGGACATACTCCTGGCTATGGTTATCGGGCCCTGGCCTGAACGTATATCATACTGTTCAATAAGTCTTTCAGCATAGGCCCGGATGTTCTTTCTGTTCATAAAGCCGGCTTTGGATACGAATTCCGGTTCGAAGTATCTCTGCAGAATCATATTGTCTTCCAGTGTATAATCCAGAACCAGTCCGTGTTTGTGTCTGTCTTCCGGTATATGACTCATATTCTCATTTCGTTTTCTTATGCTGAGATTGGTTATGTCCTGACCGCACAGAGTTATCTTTCCCTCTGAAACAGGTTCGAGACCTGTAAGTCCATAGACAAACTCGGTCTGCCCGTTTCCGTCGATTCCTGCAATGCAGACAATCTCACCTTCACGCACCTGAAGAGAAACGTTGTTTACCGCATTTCTCTTGTGTACTTTGCTGGCCACGGTCATATTCTCAATATCCAGAATAACATCTCCCGGCTTGGCTTCATCCTTGTGAACAACGAATTCAACATCTCTTCCCACCATCATTCTGGAAAGCTCACTCTTTGTCGTGTCCTTTACATTAACAGTGCCCACATACTTGCCCTTTCTCAGGACAGTACATCTGTCGGCGACTTCCATGATTTCATTAAGCTTGTGAGAAATGAAAAGTATTGACTTCCCTTCAGCGGCCAGATTTTTCATAATCTGCATGAGTTCAGCTATCTCCTGCGGTGTAAGAACGGCAGTAGGTTCATCGAAGATGAGGATTTCGTTATCTCTGTATAGCATTTTCAGAATTTCCGTTCTCTGCTGCATGCCTACGCTTATATCTTCAATCACAGCATCAGTATCTACATAAAGTCCATATTTTTCAGACAATTCTTCTACCTTTTTCTTTGCTTCTGCTTTCATCAGGAATCCGTGCTTGTTCGGTTCTATTCCCAGTATAATATTATCAAGCACAGTAAAGCATTCCACCAGCTTAAAATGCTGGTGGACCATGCCGATGCCTAGGTCGTTGGCATCGTTAGGGTCATTGATTTCCACCTTTTTGCCGTCTTTGCGGATTTCGCCGCCTTCCGGCTGATACAGTCCGAAAAGAACGGACATCAAAGTGGATTTACCTGCACCGTTCTCTCCGAGCAGTGCGTGGATTTCGCCTTTTTTTAACTGAAGGGTGATATCAT
>JALFXR010000118.1 GCA_022787405.1 Bacillota bacterium | reverse complement strand
GAACTACCTGTGCATAGCCGCCGCCTGCAGCTCCGCCCTTTACTCCGAAAACAGGACCAAGTGATGGTTCTCTTAATGCTGCAATTACATTTTTACCCATTTTATATAGCGCATCTGCCAGACCAACAGTGGTTGTTGTCTTCCCTTCGCCTGCCGGTGTAGGTGAAATAGCGGTAACCAGAACTAGTTTGCCGTCAGGGTCATTCTGCCTTTCCTTAAGCAGATTGTAGTCGATTTTGGCCTTATACTTGCCGTACTGCTCGACATACTTCTCATCGATACCAGCTTTTTCAGCGATTTCACTGATGTTAGTCATCACTGACTCCTGTGCAATCTGAATGTCGGTTTTGAATTCCATTTTCGCATTTTCCTCCTCAAAATTCCTTGATTTACAGTTTATAAAATGTTTTTCAGAAATGTCTTTCTGTGAATCGGCGTAATGCCGTGTTTATCAATACCTTCGTAGTGGGCTTTGGTTCCGTAGCCTTTATTGCTGTCAAAGCCGTAGAAAGGATATTGTTTGTGATATTCTGCCATAAGCCTGTCTCTGGTGACCTTGGCGATTATTGATGCGGCGGCTATGGAAAGACTGCTCGCATCACCTTTTATAATTGAAGTCTGAGGTATATCCACATCTTTCAGAGCTACTGCATCTATGAGAAGATGCTCCACCCCTGTCATTCCTTTTTCCTTAAGCTGCCTGTCCGCCTCTGCGACTGCTTCTGCCATAGCTTTTTTTGTGGCTTCCAGAATATTTATCTCGTCAATAACGTTATTATCGCACATTCCGATGCCCCACGCCAGTGCTTTTTCCTTTATGCGGTCAAAAAGCTCCTCTCTCCTCTTTTCTGAAAGCTTTTTGGAGTCATCAACGCCAAGAATATCGAAGTCCGGCGGAAGCACCACGCAGGCTGCCGTAACAGGCCCGGCCAGAGGTCCTCGTCCAACCTCGTCCACTCCTCCAATATATGTGACGCCCTTTTCTCTGAGTTCCCGCTCATAGGCCTGCATGGTAATGAGCTTTTCCTCAAGAAGCTTCTGTCGTTCTGCCTTAGTCATTTTGAACCGCCTTTTCCAGGGTGATGCGCCCTATCTTGCCACCTCTGAACTCGTCCAGAACCGTCTTGGCACATCTTTCGTAATCAATTCTCTTGCCAGGGAGGATAAACCCGCGTTTCAGCGCTATAGCCTCCATGTTTTCCAAGCCGTCTTCGCTGAGGCTGTCAAGTTTGTACCTCTCCATGATAAGCTCAGGGTAATCTGCCGCCAGGACCTTGATAAGTTCCAGTGCCAGAGTGGCCATATCCAGAATTTCATCTTTGATAGAACCGCAGAAAGCAAGGTTAAGACCCACCTCCGGGTCCTCGAATTTAGGCCACAGTATTCCCGGTGTATCCAGAAGCTGCATACCGTTTTCCAGAGCCAGCCACTGCTTTCCCTTGGTGACTCCCGGTCTATCTCCTGTCTTGGCGCTCTTTTTGCCTGTCATACGATTTATCAGCGATGACTTTCCTACATTAGGCACGCCAACTATCATCATCCTCAAAGGTTTTTTTCTTATCTGATCTTTATTCTTTTCATCCTGAAGTCTGGTCAGTGTCTTAAAAAGCTGATTTACCCCCTGACCGCTCATACAGTTCATCTGAAGGACTATGCTGCCGTCCTTTCGGAGTTCCTCTGCCCATGCATCGTTGGCTGCGCCATCGGAAAGGTCACTCTTATTCAGCACGATTATTCTCTGTTTGCTCTTTACCAGATCATCTATAATGGGGTTGCGGCTTGAAACAGGGATTCTGGCGTCAATCACCTCAATTACCAGGTCAACCATCTTGAGGTTTTCCTGTATGAGTTCTCTCGTCTTTTTCATATGTCCCGGATACCAGTTGATGTTTTCAATCACTGTGTGCCACCTCCTTCAGTCTATTTTAAATCGTCTCTATCGCTTTAGTATAAAAAAGGGGAATCAGCACGATTCCCTGTCAAAAGCTATTATTAAGCAATTACCACTCTTTTTATACAGTGTTTTAATTACTTTAGTTCCTGTCATCGCAATTGTTTCCGTTTCTGCATTGGACCTCTTGTACGGTTCCACGTTAATCTCTACTTATTTTACAAAATAATGGTGCAGCTTGTCAATAAAAAAATTGCTAAAATACTTCCTCCCTAATGTGACATTTCCCCCATCTCAGATGTATAATAGATGAAATGCATTTCAGTTTCATGCAAAGAGGAGCACAGCAAGCGTATAACAGGAGCGAAACATGATTATAGACATGAACAGTCTGGAACCGGTGTACGAAAAATATAAAGACAATATTTTCGCCATCGGTTTCAACTACTTCAAAAACTCCATAGATGCAGATGACGTGGTACAGGAGACCTTTCTCAAGCTGGCCCGCTCAGGCAAAGACTTCGAAAACGAAGAACATCTTCGAAACTGGCTTATCCGCGTAGCGGTCAATGAGTGCAAAAGAGTAAGCCTTTCATCCTGGGTAAGGAAAAAGGTCAGTTTGGAGGAATACACCGGACAGATAGATTTCGAGACACAGGAAGAAAGCCGGGTCTTCACTGCCGTCATGAGCCTGCCGAAAAAATACAGGCAGGTAATACACCTTTACTACTATGAGGACTGCTGTACAGCGGAAATAGCAGACATACTCGGCATCAGCCGGACTGCTGTAACAACCCGCCTGCTCCGCGGACGCAAAAAATTAAAAGAAGATTTACTGGAGGTATGGAAAGATGAGTAACAGGGAACTTTATAAGCAGACTTTTTCCCACCTTCACACGGACCATACCCTGGATCCGGAAGGAGTGAAAATGAAAATGCAGAGAAATAAAAATATGACAGGACTGCGCTGCACGCGGCGCATTCTGGTAACCGCCATCATTATGACGTTGATGCTGGCCATGGCCGGTATAAGCTATGCAGCTACTGACGGGGCAGTACTGGACAGCATCATGGTATGGATAAACGGTCAGCCTGCCGGAGAAGGTAAGGTTACCGTGGATGAAAACGGTGCTTATACTGTGCAGGTACAGGAAGGGGATAAAGTTGAAATACAAGGCGACGGATGGTCTTCTGAAGCACAGATTGGTGACATGGAAGGTGACCTATCCGTTTCCAATTCCGAATCGGAGGATGGGCTCAGTGTGGAAAGCACTTTAACTATCAATAAAGTATCGTCTGAAGATTAACAGAAACAAAAAAGTCCTTGGAATCCCAAGGACTTTATTGTTTGTCTTATAGACTTATTTTTCTTCTTTAGTCTTGATCTTAGCAGCCTTACCTGTTCTTTCTCTCATGTAGTTCAGCTTAGCTCTTCTTACATCGCCGCGTCTTACTACTTCAATCTTTTCAATCTTAGGTGAATGAAGCGGGAAAGTCTTTTCAACGCCTACACCGGATGAAATTTTTCTAACAGTGAAAGTCTCGCTTACTCCGCCGTTCTGTTTCTTTAAAACGAAGCCTTCGAAAACCTGAATTCTTTCTCTGTTACCTTCTTTTATTTTGATGTGTACCTTTACAGTGTCGCCCACACCAAACGCAGGGATATCACTCTTCTCATATTCCTGAGTAATTGATT
>JALFXR010000082.1 GCA_022787405.1 Bacillota bacterium | reverse complement strand
TAGAGTAACCGAAGTTGATAATTGGGATTTTTTGCAAGAAGTAAGCTTTCGCTTTAGGTCGTTTTGTTTTCTTTTTGAAAACAATCAGGGCTGTTTTGAAAACTTCCATCATGTAGACTCTCAATCCGCGTGCTTCGACTTTTTTCGATGGCAGCTTGTGGTAGAATCCTGTTATGGGTGCTAACAGAAAGAAAAAAGTCGGCTCAAAGCCGCAAAAAGTCAATATGTATAGGAAGGCCGGTTCGGACCTTTGTCAATCGGCAGCCAGCCCTGCCCGCCAATTGCGGGAAAGGGGCAGGGCTGCCGGCGGCATCGACATCAGGGTTGGCTACGCCGCAGCCGCCGCCGCAGGAATCAGCGGCGACGCCGCTGTTTCCTGCGGGCTGCCCGGGGGCAGCCGCGCCTTAATCCTGTCGGACGGAATGGGAAAGGGGATTAAGGCGGCGGCCGGCAGCAGGCTGGTGGTGACCAGATTGAGGAGAAACCTGAAGGCCGGAATGCCGGTGGCGGCGGCCATAAAGGAAGTCAATCGCTATATGATAGAGCAGGCGGAAGGTGCCGATATGAGCGAGGAGTTTGCCACGGTGGATCTGACCGTAATCGACCGGCAGAGCCGCCGGGCCAGATTTTACAAGATGGGAGCGGCCACCTCCTTCATAATGAGAGGAGGCCGGGTACGCAAAATAAAAGGGACGGCACTGCCGGTGGGGATAATACCTAAGCTGCGGCTGACCCATATTTCCGCAGTACTGAAGGAAGGTGACCTCATAGTCATGGTATCGGACGGCATAACCGATGCCGACAGGAACGATCTGGAGGCTCGATGGCTTTGCGACTACCTTTCTGAAGAAATTTATTCAGCAGATTTTGATACAGGCCGCATGTCGGCCAGACAGATTGCCGCAGATATTCTCGCAGAAGCAGAAGCCCGATACGTAGGCCGGGAGCGGGATGACCTGACGGTAGCCGCCGCCCTGATAGTCAACGGCGGCACAGACGGTGCAAAGGAATGAAGAAAAAGATTTTAAAAACAATCACAGAACACAACCTTATAACAGCAGGCATGCACATCGTTCTGGGACTTTCCGGAGGCCCTGATTCGGTGTGCCTTTTTAGTGTGCTTATGGAGCTGGCGGAGGACATGAACCTGACCATATATCCTGTCCATGTAAACCACAAATTCAGACCGGGGGCGGCAGAAGAGGACCAGGCATATGTGGAAGAGCTTTGCAGAAGCAGAGGACTGGAGTGCAGGAGTTTTATATACGATTGTCCTGCCATTGCAAAGGAGCAGAGGCTGACTTCGGAAGAAGCGGGAAGAAATGCCAGATACGAAGCCTTTTCCAAAGTGGCACGTGAGATTTTGAAGAAAGGAGTGCCTGCAGAAAAAATTGCCGTTGCCGTGGCACAGAATGCCAACGACCAGTGCGAGACAATACTTTTCCGCATTATGAGAGGAACAGGAACCGACGGTCTTTCGGGCATAGCATACAAACGGCAGGGAGAGGACGGAATTCCTGTAATCAGGCCTCTTCTGGATGTTACGAGAACTGAAATCGAAAAATACTGCGCTGATAATAACCTGGACCCGCGCATTGACCATACAAACAGCCAGACGGTATATACGAGGAACCGCATAAGACTGGAGCTGATACCTTACCTGGCTGCTAATTTCAACGAAAATATAGTGGAGACGGTAAATCGCCTTGGGCGCATTGCAGCAGAGGACAAGGACTACATGTACAAGGAAGCCCGCGACGTTTTTGACAAAATCCGGCAAACCGGATCGGAAGGACAAAGGTCCCAGGAGGGACAGACGGATCCGGCCGTGTCCATCTTCACAGCACCTTTGGAAACTCTTCACCCTGCAATAAGATTCCGGGTGTATAATATAGCACTGGAGAATGCCGGCATGAAGGGAAACGTTACTCGTGCTCATCTTGAGGCCGTGGAACGTGTGAGAACCTCGTCAAATCCGTCGGCAAGGACAGAGCTGGCAGACGGTTTCGGGGTATACAGAGCTTATGACAGGCTTGTTTTTTGTGGCAGAGATATGCAGGCAGCAGGCTCAGAGACGTTGCAGCCATCAGAGTCGAGCTGGAAGCTTACAGTAATGAACAGACAGGAGTACTGTAAATTTATGGAAGTTGTCCAAGCGAGCGAAGCAATCCATCCGGTTCACCTTTACGGCGCCTTCAGCGGCAGGGCCATGGAAACAGGAGCCCGGCCGGAGCTGAGGACCAGACGCGACGGCGATACCATAACCATAAAAGGCGGCACCAAAAAGCTGCAGGACTTTTTCACTGACTGCAAGGTGCCTAAAATGTACCGGGATAAGATGCTGCTGCTGGCCGTGGGAAGCCGCGTATTGTGGGTGCTCCCGTCAGAATATTTTCCTGATAAAAGGAACAGGCAGAAGGGCAGATTTTCAGCCGATTACAAGGCCGATCCGTCCTGTGATGAAACAATAATTGTGCTTGAACAAAAGTAGTTTTTGTGTTAAAATACAAAATAGTGCTTACTCACAGATAATTATCAAAAAAATTATGGATAAATAATATTGTCTGCCCGGCGGGAGTCAAAAACGCGAAGACCGCTGAGGCTGGAAAGGGGAAGAAATTGAAAAGATTCGCAAAAAATATAAGTGTATATCTCATTTTATTTATGGTGGTGCTGGTGGTGGCCTTTTTCTACAAGGGCATGGACAACCAGGACGTATCCATTAAGGAAGTGCCTTTCTCACAGTTTGTACAGCTGGTGAGTCAGGAAAAATTTGAAGCCATCGAGGTTGATGGAACTACTATCACAGGACAGCTGAGCAAGAACAGCTACTACTACGCATACGCACCTTCAATCAGCCAGATCATGTGGCTGGATGAGAACTACCTGATGCAGCAGTCAGAAGAGGGCAAGATAACATATTCCAGCCCGAAGCCTGACACCGGTTCATTCTGGATCAGCCTGCTTCCGAATGTGATAATGATAGGTGCTCTGATTTTCCTGTTCTATATCATGATGAATCAGGGCGGAAACGGCAAGGCATTCCAGTTTGCCAAGTCCAGGGCCAAGATGGTCAAGACGGCTGACCGTAAGGTTACTTTCGAAGATGTAGCGGGTCTGGAAGAGGAAAAACAGGAACTTGCGGAAATTGTAGACTTCCTTAAGGATCCACGCAAATACAAGGAGCTGGGAGCCAGAATCCCTAAGGGAATTCTGCTGGTAGGCCCTCCGGGAACAGGTAAGACCTACATTTCCAAGGCGGCAGCAGGAGAGGCGGGAGTACCTTTCTTCACCATTTCTGGTTCCGACTTCGTGGAAATGTTTGTCGGCGTAGGTGCATCCCGTGTTCGTGACCTTTTCGATCAGGCCAAGAAGAACGCCCCTTGTATCGTGTTTATCGATGAAATCGATGCTGTGGGACGTAAGAGAGGTTCCGGCATAGGCGGCGGCCACGATGAGAGAGAACAGACACTGAACCAGCTGCTGGTTGAGATGGACGGTTTCGAGGAAAACTCAGGAATCATCATTTTAGCTGCAACCAACAGACCTGATGTACTGGACCCTGCTCTTCTGAGACCGGGCAGATTCGACCGTCAGATTGTTATCGGCCTTCCAGACGTAAAGGGAAGAGAAGAGATTATCAAGGTTCATGCCAAGAACAAGCCGCTGGCAGACGATGTTACACCATCGGTTCTGGCAAGAAGAACCATGGGCTGCACACCGGCTGACCTGGAAAATATTTTAAACGAGGCGGCTCTTATCACAGCCCGTCGAAACGGCAGATTTATCAGAATGGAAGAAATCGAAGAGGCCATCCGCAAGGTTGAAATGGGTCCTGCCAAGAAGTCCAAGGTTGTTTCCGACAAGGAAAAGAAGCTTACGGCTTATCATGAGGCAGGTCATGCAGTTGTGGCAAGGTCCCTTCCTGACCATATGCCTATTCACGAGGTTACAATCGTACCTAGAGGCAGAGCCGGCGGATACACCATGTACCTTCCGCAGGATGACGTGCTCTTTGAAACAAAACAGGCCATGTACCAGCATATCATCACATGCATGGGCGGCCGTGCTGCCGAAAACCTGAAGCTTGACGATATATCCATTGGAGCTTCGGGGGATATCAAGCAGGCAACAGATGTGGCACGTGAAATGATTACGAAATACGGCTTCTCCGAAAAGCTGGGCAATGTAAACTACGGCGGAGACGGAGAGGTTTTCCTTGGAAACGACTTTACACAGCATAAGAACTACTCCGAAGAGACTGCCAAGGAAATTGATGAAGAAATCAGAAGCTTTGTGGGCGACGCCTACGACAAGGCTCTCAGCATACTCAAAGAAAAGGATGAAATTCTGGAGAACGTGGCTCAGGCCCTTCTGCTGGTAGAGACCATCGACGGAGAGCAGTTCGAGGCTCTTTATACCGGCAAAATCACTCCTGAAGACCTGAAGGCAAATGTCGACAAGGCAGGAGAGGAAAAGAAGGCAAGAGATGCCGAGGAAGCGGCAGAGAGAGAAAGAATCCGCCAGGAAGAGCAGGCAAGGCTCATGGAAGAACTGAAGAAGTATGACGGAGACTATCTCGAGGATGAAGATCCTGAAACAGCGGAGCCTGCAGAGGCTCAGTCTTCCGATGAAAAGACGGAGGCTCCGGCTGAGTCAGAGGAAGAGAAAGAAAAAGAGGGAGAAGATGAAAGTAACAGTTAGAGATTGCTTACAGCTTGATTCTTTCAGAAACTGTATAGTTGTTGCAGGGGAAAGAAAGATGGAAAACAGGGTCAGAACAGTTTCCGTCATGGATGCGGCTGATGCTTCTGAGGCAGTAAAGTGCAGCGGAATCAGCGGAATGATGGCTCTCACCACTTTCGCCGGCATGAAAAATAATATTAAGGCACAGTGTGATACCATAAGGGAACTGGCGGCAGCAGGCGTGGCAGCCATGGTATATTTTCCACGTGAACAGGACGTAAAATCAGTGGATAACGAGGTTATCGGAGCCGCCGACGATGTCGGACTGCCATTTATGGTTATGGCGGGAAGCGAGGCAGGAGACTATTCCCAGATAATTTCCGAGGTTATGGAGAGAGTTCTCTACGGAAGCAACTTTAAGAACAGCCTTATTAACAACACTATTTTTCATCTGCTCAACTTTGAAAAGTACGCAAGCTTCCAGCAGGCACTGCATGAGGCTGCTGTGAGCAACGACTTTCAGGTTGTGCTTCTCAGCGAGGAATTCAACCCTATTTTTGCTGTAGAAACAAGGCATCAGACCACCATCAACGAGGCCATAAGGCGCGGCAGGGAGGTTGCACTGAATTTAGGCAACATCTACAGCCTTATTGAAATAGAGGGAGTACTGACCTACTGGGGTCTGGTAAACATAAATAACGAAAAATTCTACCTTTGCATAGTGGATAACGAGGACAACTACTCCTCCGGTGAAATCACCAAGCTGGCCGAAATCATCGAGCTTGCCATGGGTATGTGGAAATATACTCCGGAGCGCGATGCCAAGGCTGAACTGGTAAAATCCCTTATGAGAGGCAACAAGAGTCTGGCATATTCCCTTCGCGAGGAGGCAGGCGTAAAGGCCGGAGACATTATATCTGTATTCTATGCTAAGCATATAGAAACACGTCAGAGCGACGAAGTCTTTGATCGCTTCGTCAAGGAAGGCATCATTGACGTTATCAAGATTGCCGAAGAGGATGAAAGCTACGCCCTTATTCTCAAAGGAAGCAATTTCAAAGAGAACGAGGAAAACCTTGATAAATCGGTGTGCACTGAGCTTTTTGATGCTCTTAAAGAAAACAAGGCTGTACGCATTTTCCATGTGACCGGTGTTGACGGTATCGAGGGTGCGGGGGACGGTTTCAGACTCATCGGTGAGACCTGGGCCTTCGTGGAAAGCATCTTCCCCTATAAGAGAGTTTTTTCCAAGTACGAGCTGGCTCTTGTGGCCGGCTGCATCAACATCCAGGTTCAGGGCGGACACCTTAAGAAGAACTTTATGGATCTTCTGGAACCTTTCAGAAAGGAAGGGGACAACAAGGCGCGTCAGCTGCTGGAAACTCTTGAGACCTTCGTACTGGATGCAGGTATGAACAGCGGCAAAACTTCTGAGTTTATGGGCATTCACACCAACACGGTTCAGTACCGTCTTAAGAAGATAAATGAAATTCTCGGCGCGGAAATCACGGGAAACCGTGTTATTCCGGGGCTTACTATCGCCCTCGCACTGAGAAGGCTGGAGGACACGGCTAAATGATAAAAAGCAAAAATGACAATTTAAAAATTGGAAATGTGGGGCTTTCGGGCCCCTTTTTGCTGGCACCCCTTGCGGGCATAACCGACGGCCCTTTCCGCAGACTCTGCCGGGAGGCCGGTGCAGCAATGGTTTATTCGGAAATGGTGAGCGCCAAGGGACTATGGTACAAGGATAAGAACACCGGCAAGCTTCTGGAAATCCTTCCCGGCGAAGACCCTGTAGCCTACCAGCTTTTCGGCCACGAACCGGAAATCATGGCTTCTGCAGCGCGGGAGCTTGACGGATACGGCAACGTGGTGTTCGACATAAACATGGGCTGTCCCGTCCCTAAAGTTGTGAAAAACGGGGAAGGCTCCGCTCTTATGAAAGATCCGGATCTGGCTCACGACGTTGTAGCCGCCGCAGTTAAAAACACATCCAAACCGGTAACGGTAAAAATCAGGGCCGGATGGGATTCTGACAGTATAAATGCTGTAGAGGTGGCTCATGCAGTAAGTGCGGCGGGAGCTTCGGCCATTGCGGTTCACGGGCGGACACGCGAGCAGTATTACAGCGGCAAGGCTGACTGGTCCGTCATAGCGGCTGTAAAAAGAGCCGTTGACATACCTGTAATCGGAAACGGCGACGTTACAGATGCGGCATCAGGTCTCCGTATGATGGAGGATACGGGCTGCGACCTGGTCATGGTAGGCCGGGGAGCCCTGGGCAATCCATGGATTTTCGAGGAACTGAACGCCGCATGGCGGGGAGAGCCCCTGCCGCCGCCTCCGACTAAAGAGGACAAGAAGCAGATGATGCTGCGCCACTTTAACGACGTTCTTGACTTAAAAGGAGAATACGTGGCGGTACGTGAGATGCGAAAGCACGTAGGCTGGTACCTTAAAGGTGTGCCGGGGGCAGCTGCTTTCCGCGGAAAAATAAATCAGATAAACTCAGCTGGAGAGCTTCGCTCGGCCATTGAAAACATATAACTTTGAAACAGATAGGGGATAAGCACCCGGCAAGAGGCTGGAAATTAACGAAAGACTTTTGGAAGAACTTAAAAAACAGGACCCCGCAAAACTCACATCGGAAATGGTAAAGATTAAGAGCTACTCTTTTATGTAAAACCAGGAGGACGAAATCTCCCAGTACATTCTTGACTTTTTCCGTGAGAGGGGAATTAAATCTTACAGAACCGAGGTTGCACCGGGCAGATTCAATGTGTTCGCAATTCTTGAGGGCATCGACAGGGAGAACAGCCCGTCTCTCATGCTGACAGGCCATATGGACACAGTGCCTGCCTATGATTTTGAGGATGCATTTTCCGGCAGAATTGCTGAAGAGGCAGACGGACGCAAATACGTTTACGGCAGAGGAAGCAACGATATGAAAGGCCCTCTGGCAGCTATGATGTGCGCTATGGCGGCAATCAAGGATTCGGGCATTAAGCTGAAGGGAGACCTGGTTTTCTGCGGTGTTGCAGATGAGGAAGAGGAAGGCATCGGTACTGCTGCATTAATCAAGTCAGGCCCTGTCACCGATGCGGCTGTCATAGGCGAACCTAACAGCCTTGGAATCGCTCTGGGCCACAAAGGTCTGGAATGGATTGAGATTGAGTTCGAAGGCAAGAAAGTTCACGGCGGAAGCCAGAAAACCGGTGTCAACGCCATTATGTCTGCCGGCAAATTCATGCACAAGCTGGAAAGCTACCTGCCTGAGCTGGCAGAGCGTACTCATCCCGTACTGGGCGAGGCTACTCTTAATATAGGTACCATTCAGGGC
>JALFXR010000097.1 GCA_022787405.1 Bacillota bacterium | reverse complement strand
CTTCGTGGCTGAATCCAGGCCGAAGATTCCATATACAAGCCAGTCTGCAAATGATTGTATCATAGTATCTTTCTATATAAAGGTCATGATTGAATAATATATACCTATGCCGACGAAGATGATCCCTACAATGAGGTTCATCCACTTCTGGAATACTGCCATTCTGTTATAGAACCTGCCGATGCTGCCAGCGCTGAATGAGAATATCCACGCAACAATCACGACCGGCAATGCCGTAGCGATGGCAAAGACAACAGGGAGAAGCCAGCCTGACGAAGCGGTGGCACTCATCGGTATCAGCATCCCGAAGTAGAACACGGCACTGGTCGGGCAGAATGCCATTGCAAACAAGGCCCCGAGGGCAAATGCTCCCCATCCTCCTTTTGATGCGATACGGCGGCCGTCTCCGCTATAGCCGAAGCCTTTCAATTTGAGGTAATGTCCGAAAAGCATGAAAAGTCCCACAAGCAGCATCAGAGGTCCGATCAGTTTCTCTCCCCAACCTGCCACGAAGCTTTGAACCCCGAACGCGCTGCTGCCGCCTTTTATGATACTGATCAATACAATGCCCAATGCCGTATAGCTGAGCATGCGCCCGAGACAGTAGAGAATTCCCCTGCTCAAGGCCATGCGCGGCTGCTCAAGGTCTTTGGCGATAAATCCCATAGCCGCAACATTCGTGGCAAGGGGACACGGGCTGATTGCGGTCATCAGACCCAGAATCAGCGCCGTCAGCACAGGGGCAGTGCCCCCGTCAAGTAGTGTCTGAAGCCATTCCATAATTTACAGAGCCTTGCTGATATTTGCGCGAAGTATCTCCTTCAACTTATCCGGATTGCTGCGGGCATACTGGAAAGCATCATTGGTAAGGTTAGTCACCTTCCCACCGGCATCCAGAAGCAATGAGGTGGAGTAAACCTCATACTTCTCCACAAGAGGCCTGTTTTCCGGGTTCGAAGCGTCCACATCCCTGAGCACGATTTTGCCGGACTTCACGTCATCTGCAAAATCACTTTCTAGGACTTCTGCGACTACAGCGTCTATTGCCTTGCAGGTCGCGCAACGCTGTGCAGCGTGGAAGATGAACACCTCGACTGCTGCATCCGAGTTGGTTTCAGAAGTTGATTCCGTAGATTTCTGAGCATTCCTGCTGCCACATCCCATCAGCGAAAGCAGAACGATTCCGATTGCAAATAAGCGTTTCATGTGCTAAAGTGATTTCAGAATTGACGATATTTCCTCTACCGTGAGGACCTTGCCGGCTGAGAGTACCTTCTCATCTACCACGAGGGCCGGAGTGCGCATGATTCCATACGAGATGATCTTCTCGATGTCGGTAACTTCTTCTACACTTGCATTGATACCCATAGTTTTTACAGCTTCTTCTGCGTTTTTTGTCAGTGTTGCACACTTGCTGCAACAGCCTGTTCCCAATACTTTGATTTCCATTTCTTATATTGTTTTAATTGTTTGTAGTTCGTAGAATAGCGAACATATTCTGTCAAAAAAGAGGGACCGCAGTCCCCTGTCCTAGTCGCATCCGCATTTGCACTCACAATCATCGTGTTGTCTCTTCCTATTGCAAGGACACTTGGCAATGAACTCCTCAAACAGCAGCTTGCACTCTCTCCAATTATCCTGGTCAATGCAATAACGGGTTCTGAGGCCTTCTATCTCGCCTTTGATTAGTCCTGCATCCTTTAGCTCTGACAGATGCTGAGAGCAGGTAGCCTTGGCAATAGGCAGTTTCTCGTGCAACTGACCGAAGAAACATTCATCCTGTGCCGCAAGAAACTCCATTATAGCTATTCTCGCTGGATTGCCCAAGGCCTTGGCGTATCTCGCCAATCTCTCCTGCTTGTATGTATACTCTTTCTCTGACATATCAAATGTTCTTGTTCGCAAAGATACGAACATAATTTTAATAAACAATACTTCTTTAATTTTTCATATTCGAATGCGGCAGCATTAAAAGTCGACTCAAATCGGCATATCGTAATCCCCGGATTTATTATATTTCAGATTTACATATATGTATCAAGGAATGACTCATCAAGTAGGAATGGTATCACCCCAACGTACGTTATACCAGTCTCATCTGTCGTTGCTTTCTGATTACCTCCAAGGATTACGATTTTTCGGAAGAAATCTTTTGCGTGATACAGAGACGTTAGTTCCTGTTCTTTCTTTTCCGGATTACCAAGTTCAAGCGCTGATTGGATGTACACCTTCTGAGAGCCTTTATTGACTACAAAGTCAATCTCATGAAGAGACTGGGTCTTCTTGCCATCAACCACTTTGTTAATGGCCACGACCCCCACATCGACCGAATATCCTCTAAAGATCAACTCATTGTAAATAATATTTTCAATTATGTGGGAACGCTCAATCTGTCTGAAGTTCAGTTCTGCATTACGCAGTCCGATATCTGTTGCGTAATACTTGTTCGGATATTCGAAGTACTTCTTGCCTTTCACATCATATCTGGCGACTTTGGAAAGCAGGTATGCATCCATCAGGTAATCGACATACAACTTGACAGTATGATCTGATGTATTCTTCTGGAGATTGCTTGACACGGCATTGCTCAGATTCTTCATGTTGGAAAGCGAGCCGATTGAGGAATACAGTTCGTCCAGCAAAGCTTCAAGGATTACATCGTCATTGAGTTTATACCTTTCGACAATGTCCTGAAGATACACCTTCTTATGGAGGTCCTTGAGATACTTGCGCTTTTCGGCTTCATCCGGCTCCGTTACTGCCAGGGGCATACCACCATGTTGTATATACTCTTCCAGGGCATCCGTTTTTTCCATCTCAAAAGCATTGTAGAACTCCCGGAACGACAAAGGGTACACCTTGATTTCGGAACCTCGGTCTCTGAAGTTCGTGACAATATCGGACGAAAGCATCCTTGAATTGCTGCCGGTGACATAGATATCAAGATTTTTGTAGTCCTTGAGGTCATTCAGCACATCATAGAAGGTTATGTTAAGCGACGGATCGTTCTTATCCGTGACTATACTTTCATCTATGTCGGGATTCTTGACAGAGAGGCACAACTGAATCTCATCAATGAACACATAGTATTTTCTTGCAGGGTCAGAGGCCTTGGAGAGAATATAATCCTGCAAAGCAATCGGATTCCTGTATTTGGCATTGCTCTTCTTCTCAAGACTGAGTTCTATGATGTCAGACTCGTTGACACCTTCTGACAACAACACCCCTTTGTAGAGTTCAGAAAGCAAATATGATTTGCCGCATCTTCGAAGTCCTGTGATGATTTTTACCTTACCATTCCAGCGCTTTGCGATGACTTGATTGACGTAATGATCTCGTTTGATAACCATAATCAAAATTACTTTTCACTGCGAATTTAGTGAATTTTTCACTTTCTTCGTACTAAAATATGAATTTTCAAATTTCGTTCAATCATCAAATACATGGGAGAATGTAACTGCCATTAAGGAATTTGATAAAAATTTTACCTAAAGCAATACTTTACATAAAGATTTCCATATCATTATCATACAACATATTAAAATAATTTGTATATTTGTAAAGCAATAGTTTTGAAGACAATAACAAACCTTACCTTAACCTAAACTTTAACTACTATGAAGTACATTCCATCAATCGCCTTCGAGGAGATGTCAGGCTCCGCAAAAGGTGTGACCGCAGCCAAGGTGCGCGGTCGCAAGTACATCCGCAACCGCGGGTACGGCGGTTCAACCAGAACCGAGTTCCAGGCTTCCGTAAAGAGCGTATTCAAGCAGCTCTCTCAGTCTTGGAAAGCACTTTCCAACGCCCAGATTCTTGCCTGGAACAAGCTTGCCCAGTC
>JALFXR010000053.1 GCA_022787405.1 Bacillota bacterium | reverse complement strand
CTTTCAAAGAATGAACTGCCTAATTTCTTTAGTGTGCTGTTCAGGAAAGGATACCTTCTGGTTCCTCTTATCGCTCTGGTAATCCTTATCATAAAAACGACCATGGCTTTGGCAGCAATAATCGGTACCCTTCTGGCGATTGTCGTGAGCCTTTTCAGAAAAGACACCAGGATAAATGTAACAAAATTCTTTGATGCATTGGAAGAAACAGCCAAGAGTACACTTACAGTAGGTGCAGCCTGTGCAGTTGCCGGTATCATTGCCTGCATCATTACCACCACAGGCATAGGAACAAAGTTGATTTCCGCCATCGTAGGACTTTCCGGCGGTCACATGTTTATCGCCATGTTCCTCACCATGATAACCTGTATCGTGCTTGGCATGGGTGTTCCTACTACAGCTAACTACGTAATTATGGCCACTACATGCGCACCTATTCTCATCTCAATGGGAATGCCTGCACTTTGTGCCCATATGTTTGTATTCTACTTTGGCATCGTAGCCGATATTACTCCTCCTGTAGCCCTTGCGGCATATGCAGGAAGTGCCATCGCCGGTTCTAAGCCTATGAAAACGGCAATAAACGCCACAACACTGGCCATTGCAGCATTCATTGTTCCGTACTGTTTCGGCTTCAATCCTGCTCTGCTGTTTATCGATTGCACATGGTGGCAGGGCGTTCAGGTTGTAATCACTTCCCTCATTGGAGTATACGGTGTAGCCGCTGGTCTCAGAGGCTATGCCTTTGACCATCTGAATACTGTAATGCGTCTCGTTATTATTGCCGGAGGACTGCTTCTCATCGATGCGGGTGCAGTTACTGACATTGTCGGCATTATAATCGTTGTAGGTATTTCAGCTTTTCAGCAGATTAATAAAAAAAGAAATCTTGCAGGATAGGCTGAAGACAAAAACAGAGAGCATATTAAAACCCGGGTTTCTTTCAATAACCCGGGTCTTCTTTTGTTTACAGTTTGCTCATGATATAGTCAGCATATTCCATACATTTTGCACCACCAGCTGTACCTGTCACGACAATACTTTTTTCCTTTTCTCCACAGATATAAAGGGCATCTGCCAGTCTGTCTGCCTTATCGGTAAATCCAAGCTGTCTTATCATCATCTCGGCAGCCTTGAAAATGCTTGAAGGATTTGCGTATTCTGCAAGGCCTTCCTCTACCATTCTTGGAGCCGAACCATGTATAGCTTCAAACATTGCGTATTTTGAGCCCAGATTTGCACTTCCTGCAGTTCCTACACCTCCCTGAATCTCCGCGGCCTCATCGGTAATTATGTCGCCATAGAGATTCGGCAGAAGAAACACCTGAAACTGATTTCTGATATTCTTATTGACCAGGTTTGCAGTCATAATGTCCACATACCAGTCATCTGCCTGTATTTCAGGATATTCAGCGGCTATCTCATGGCATATTCTTGAGAAACTGCCGTCTGTCTTTTTCATAATGTTAGCCTTGGTTACAATGGCCACCTTTGTTTTGCCGTTAGCTCGTGCAAAGTCAAAGGCTGCTCTTGCGATTCTTCTTGTTCCTGGCTCTGTAGTAACCTTAAAATCCATGGTAAGCCTTCCAGGGATCTCTATTCCCCTGCTTCCAAGCACATACTCGCCTTCGGTATTTTCTCTGAAAAAGGTCCAGTCAATACCTTCCTCAGGAACTGAAACAGGTCTTACATTAGCGTATAAGTCCAGTTCGCGCCTTAAGGCAACATTAGCGCTTTCCATCGTACCTCCCTTAGGGGTTGTGGTGGGCCCTTTGAGCAGCACATCACAGCTTTTTATTTCTGCAAGCACATCATCAGGAACAGACTTTCCCAAAGCAGTGCGGTTTTCAATGGTAAGCCCATCAATTTTCTTAAGGGTAACTCTTCCAGAATCAATCTCGTCCGCCAAAAGCTTTTTGAGCAGCCTCTCTGCCTCCTTCATTATAACAGGCCCTATACCGTCTCCGCCTATCAGTCCAATAGTTACTCCTTTATTTATATCACAGTACGGGCAGTCGCCTCCGTCCTTCATCCTGTCAACCCTGTCCATCTGTTCTCTTAGCACCATTTCAAAATCATATATGGCCTTCTGAATTAAATTTTCTCTTCTGTCATCAAACATTATAATCCACCTTCCTGTCCTACATATCTGAGCAGACCTCCTGCTTTAAGGATGGCCTTTTGGCGTTCCGTAAAGCTGCACAGGAGCTGTATGCGGTTACCAGTTTTTTCGTCTGTTAAAATCAGTCTGCCATTGTCCATACCCTCATAAACGTTTTCTATATAAAGCATATCTGACTGCCTTAAACTGTCGTAATCTTCAGGATTTTCAAATGTCAGAGGCATAATTCCCGCATTAATGAGGTTAGCTGCATGAATTCTGGCAAAACTTTTTGCAATTACAGCGCGTACACCAAGATAGAGTGGTACCAGCGCCGCATGTTCTCTTGATGAGCCCTGACCATA
>JALFXR010000009.1 GCA_022787405.1 Bacillota bacterium | reverse complement strand
CTTAGCACATGTGCTCGTTTCTGTCAAGCACTTTTTTAAACTTTTTTCAAAGTTTTTCGAGCTCATTTCGGCGCTCTTTCATGTGCTGTTTTGGCGTCGGTTATTTCCGACAGCTTGACTATATTACCACCCTTTCCGTCTTCTGTCAAGCACTTTTTTAAACTTTTTTGAAGTTTTTATCAAGACTGACAAACAGTGTTTATGTGGTAAGCTGCCGCTGTTTGCGACAGCTTGACTATATTACCATCCTTTTCGCTTCCTGTCAACACCTTTTTTTAATTTTTTTAACAACTGTGATTATATTTTTTTCTTTCATTATATATAACAATATTTAAATTGTTTTAGGCTGCGTTGATGCTCTTTGTTGCCACATTTATTATTTTATTGCCATGTTATTTCGTGATCCAGCTTCTAAAATGTTGATGAAATACAGAAAACACTCTGCACTGCTTTCTGCATGCCTATTTTTTGTCGTTTTCGTGTGTTTTCTTCACTTTTTCTTCAAAATATCCTTAATTTTATTGACAAATCTTTGGCAAGAGAATATAATAATGCTAGTGTCGAAAGACACATTATTCTTTATTTATTTAACTTAATATTATTAAGGAGGACTTATTATGGGTAAAAAGATTCCTATGTGGCAATGCCTCTTAGTAATGGTAGTGCTGGTTGCACTTATCTTCTGGGGCGTTAGGATCGACGAAGATGCCGGTGAAGCTCACGTTTCCCTTATCTTCGCTGGAGCATTCGCAGCTATTGTTGCAATGCTTAACGGCTGGAAATGGTCGTACATGGAACAGGGTATCCTGGCTGCTATCAACAGAACAATGCAGGCTATCCTGATTCTGGCAGTTGTAGGTTTAATGCTCGGTTCCTGGATGGCAGGCGGCGTTGTTCCTTCAATGATGTACTACGGTATCAAGGTTATCGCTCCGAGCGTATTCCTGTTTACCGCTTGCCTGCTTTGCTCAATCGTATCATTAGCTACAGGTTCATCATGGTCAACAGCTGGTTCCATGGGTGTTGCACTTATCGGTGTAGGTACTGCTCTTGGATTCCCGGCTTACATGACAGCTGGTGCTGTAGTATCCGGTGCATATTTCGGAGACAAGATGTCACCGCTTTCCGATACTACCAACCTTGCTCCTGCAGTAGCAGGTGCTACACTGTTCGATCATATCAAGCACATGATATGGACTACAGGCCCGTCACTTGTAATCGCATTAGTTATTTATCTGGTTCTCGGATTCACTAACAGCAGCAGCGGCGCAGCAGACTTATCAACAATTGATGAAATCTTAGGATTCATTACTGACAACTACAATGTAAGCTTGCTTTGCCTCATTGCACCTTTATTCGTAATCGTGGCAGTAGCTCTCAAGCTTCCTGCACTTCCTTCATTAATCGGCGGCGTTGTTCTCGGACTTCCGTTCTTCCCTATGCAGGGCAATAGTCTGAAATCCGTACCATACATTTTAAACTACGGCGTTGGCGTAGATATCCCTGAAGATGCAAGCGATGTTATAGCTGAGCTTGGCTCACTGCTTACATCAGACGGTATGCAGGGTATGATGTGGACAATTTCACTTATCCTCTGCGCAATGGTATTCGGCGGTATCGTAGACTGCACAGGAATTATGGGCTCCATAGCAAGCGCACTTCTTAAGCTGGCAAGAGGCACAAGAGGCGGTTTGGTATTAGTAACCATCATCTCCTGCATCCTCGTAAATGCACTCTGCTCCGACCAGTACCTGGCAATCATTCTTCCGGGAAGAATGTACAAGGAAGCATTCGAAGACCTCAAGCTGGCTCCGAAGAACCTGTCAAGATGTCTGGAAGACTCTGGTACAATCACTTCAAACTTCATTCCTTGGAACACCTGCGGTGCTACAATGAGCAAGTTCTTACAGTGCCCTCAGTGGGGTAAGGGAGGATATGCTCCGTTTGCAATCCTTAACTGGCTGAATCCGTTAGTATCAATCTTCTACGGCTTCACAGGAATTTCAATGGTTAAGATGACAGACGAAGAATATGCTAGAATCTTAGAAGAAAGAGAAGCTGAAAAGCAGGCCGCATTAAAGGCTATGGAAGCTTAATCTCAATCTGAGATACATATATTTAAAAATTAAAAGTTAAATAAAAGAATTTTAAAAGCCCTCGAAAAAAAATTCGAGGGCTTTTTACCGGTATGGTATCATTTGTTTCTGTTTTTATCGATAGTAATCTGGCTGACTGCATCTGTAGGCAGACATACGAGTTCTCTCAGGTGGTTCAGCCTCTCTCCGTCCATTGGAGGTACACCCTTCAGTCTGTATGTTATTCCCAGCTTACCATATTTGTCCACAGCCATGGTGTGATATCCAAGCAGTTCCACTTTATCAATATGTTTTATACGGCTTATAAAGGCGTTTAAAGCCTCTATATCCTCTTCTGTATCGTTGATATCCGGCACTACCACATTTCTTATCCACACATGCTTATCATAACCGTTTATAAGGTCTATGATCTCGAAAAGAGTACTCTGTTCTCTGCCGGTGATAATTTTGAATCTCTCCGGATCAGGATGTTTGATGTCCAGAAGCACCAGATCGCAGTTGGCTATGGCCTCTTCGCTGTAGCAGTCAATGTATGTTCCACTGGTATCTATAGCACAATTTATACCTTTGTCGTGTAATGCCTCCATAGCCTCAACCAGGAACTCCCCTTGCATGAGAGGCTCCCCTCCGCTAAAGGTGACACCACCCTTTTTCCCGTAGTAGGGCATACCCCTCACGGCCCAATGGACGATCTCATCAATTTCTATGTCCTCTCCACGGTTTACCTCCCAGGAGTCCGGATTATGGCAGTAGAGACATCTTGCCGGACAACCCTGCATAAAGAACACTGTTCTTATTCCCGGACCATCGACAGCCCCAAATGTTTCTATGGAATGAATTCTTCCTTTCATACTTTCATGCTTTCCTTTCTCCTATCCTTGATGGATAGCGCACGAGGTGCTCACATTCTGCAAGCACCTCGCACGGTTTACATTATATTTTATCAAGGAAATTAAATTAAACGCTTAAGCATTAGATTCCCTGGTGGAAAGTTCTTGCGATAACTTCCTTCTGGTGGTTCTTTGACAATGCATTGAATCTTACTGCATAGCCTGATACTCTTACTGTTAAGTTAGGGTATTTCTCAGGGTTTTCGTATGCATCCTCAAGGAGGCTTCTGTTAAGAACGTTAACGTTCAGGTGGTGAGCTCCTCTGTTGAAGTAACCTGTTAATAATCCAACAAGAGTTTCCTTTCTTGATTCTCTGTCTTTACCTAATGCTTCAGGTGTGATTGAGAATGTGTTGGAAACGCCGTCCTGGCAGGTATCCCAGTCAATCTTTGATACAGAGTTTAATGAAGCAACTGCACCGTGATTGTCTCTTTCATGCATCGGGTTTGCACCAGGAGCAAACGGGGTGCCGGCTCTTCTTCCGTCAGGAGTATTGCCTGTCTTCTTGCCGTACATTACATTTGAAGTAATTGTTAATACTGATAAAGTATGTACAGCATTTCTGTATGTAGGGTGCTTTCTTAATTCCTCAATGGTTCTCTCTGAAATTCTTACAGCGATTTCGTCTACTCTGTCATCATCGTTACCATACTTAGGGAAGTCACCTTCAGTTCTGAAGTCAACAATTACACCTTTTTCGTCTCTGATAGGGTAAACTTTTGCATACTGGATAGCAGATAAGGAGTCAGCA
>JALFXR010000250.1 GCA_022787405.1 Bacillota bacterium | reverse complement strand
CTATACCAACACTTCGGGACTTAAAAAAGGTGTGACCTATTATTATAAGGTCCGCGGCTACAAGTATCTTAACGGCAAGTACTACTATTCATCGTGGTCTGATGTGACTTATAAGAAAGTGACAAAATAAATACGTTATTCTGGAAAGGTCAAAATGATTTTTCCTGCGAATAAAAAGTTTTATGCTGAAAGGAGAAGTTAACATGAAAACAAGAAAACTTCTGGCTGTTCTGACTATCATTGCAGTTGTTATTGCTATGATGCCGGCTATGGCCTTTGCCGAAGAGACACCGACTGACATCGCACCTGCTCCGGCAAAATCAAACGATATTGTTATTCTTGCTACCAGTGATGTTCACTGCGCCGTTGACGACAACATCGGCTATGCGGGACTGGCTGCATACAAGAAGCAGATGGAGGAGCAGTATAACTATGTTACTCTGGTTGACGCAGGTGACGCTATTCAGGGTCAAGCCATTGGAACTCTTTCAAAGGGCACATATCTCAGAGACATCATGAATGAGATGGGTTACGATGTAAGAGTACCGGGCAACCACGAGTTCGATTACGGCATGGACCAGTTCCTCAATGAAATTGCAGGCAAGTCAACTACCAAATATGTGAGCTGCAACTTCGTTGATAAAGCAAATAAACCTGTTTTTGATGCTTATACTATGAAAACCTATGGCAACAAGAAGGTTGCATTTGTTGGAATCAGCACACCTGAAACTTTCTCAAAGTCAACCCCTACATACTTCCAGGACAAGGACGGAAACTACATATACAGTTTCTGCGAAGGAAATAATGGTAAGGATTTGTACAAGGCAGTTCAGAATGCAATAGACTCTGCTAAAAGTGCAGGTGCAGACTATGTTATTGCTGTCGCTCATCTTGGTGAGGACGAATCAAGTTCACCTTGGACCTCATCAGAGGTTATAGCTAATACCACAGGACTTACTGCACTGATCGACGGTCATGCACATATGACGTTCACCAAGCCTGTAAAGGATAAGGCAGGAAAAACTGTAGAGGTTGTTTCTACAGGCGAAAAGCTTGAGAATATCGGTAAGGTTGTAATTTCTGAAAATGGAATTGTGAAAGTATCGAATGTATCTTCAGCAGAAGCGACTGCAAAGGATGCTGATATGGATAAGTTTGTAAAGGATATTCAAGCGAAATATGAAGGCATCCTTAAACAGAAGGTTGCAACCAGTGATGTCGATTTAAATACTCATACAGCTGATGGCGAGACGAGACTTGTTAGAAGTCAGGAAACCAATTTGGGAGACCTCTGTGCAGATGCATACAGGGCAGTTCTTGACGCTGATATAGCATTTGTTAACGGCGGAGGTGTAAGAGCCCCTATCAAGAAGGGTGAAATCACTTACGGAGATGTTATTGCTGTACATCCGTTTGGTAATATGGCTTGCTTAATTGAGGCTACAGGACAGCAGATTCTTGATGCACTTGAACTTGGTTCTATGAATGTGGGCGTTGGAGAAAGCGGAGGATTCCTTCAGGTATCTGGAGTTACATATGAAATCAACCCATTCATAAAGTCTACGGTTGTATTAACTGATAAGAATGAATTTGTGGAAGTTTCTGGTGCACGCAAAGTTTATAACGTAAAAGTTAGCGGCGTTGCAATTGACCCTGCCAAGACTTATACTCTCGCATCTCATAACTATATGCTTAAGAGCGGCGGAGATGGATATACTATGTTTAAGGGGAATAAGATCCTTAGAGACGAGGTAAAGATTGATAATCAGGTGCTCATCGATTACATTCAGAATGACCTTAACGGCAGAGTAGGAACTCAGTATGCAGAACCACAGGGCAGAATTAAGATCGCTACAGCTGACGAAGTAATCAATCCTATCATTGAAAAGCTTGAAATTGCTGAGTACGAATGTACAGTAAAGGCAAAGAGTACCAAGAGCTATGTACAGCTTACATGGAACGCATGCAAGGCTGACGGTGTGAAGTATCAGGTTTACAGATCAACCAAGTCCACAAGTGGATACAAGAAGGTTATCACAACTTCCAAGACTTCATACAAGACAACCAAGCTGACCAAGGGCAAGACTTACTACTTCAAGGTAAGAGCAATTAAGACCATCAACGGTTCAACATACTACGGCCACTGGTCAAACAAGGTTTCAGGCAAGAAGGCTGCTTAATATATTCTGATTAAATTTATAGATCATATGAATGCCGGGGTATGAACACCCCGGCATTTTAAGCTTAACAGCCTTTTTTATCTGTGTTTCACTGGGCATAGTACTCAGAGACCTTTTCGTTGATCATTTTAAAAAGCTCATCGTGACCTTCGACGCAGATCCAGTCCTGGGCCAGATAGAACTTTACTGTATCATAAACTTTCTTTTCGTAATATTCCATGGCGCTATCGTAGTTTAGTCCCTGCTTTTTAAGCTGTGCCAGGTCATAGGGACCGAATTCTACGGTAATTTTGCAGCGCCGGCGCGGTTCACCTTCACGCCCTGACGGAAAGTCCAGCACATTTACATCCACTTTATCGAAAAACGGTGTATCACACACTAATTTAATTTCTTTCATAATAGCCTCCATCTAAGTCGCTTGTATTTAATATTCTACCACAAATCCGGACAGCAGCGAATTAAAATTTAATTAAATAAATTTTGTAAAAAAAATTTGCTTTTCGTGTAAAGAAATTTTTGCGTAAAAAAACCTTTACTGAAAGAAATGCAAGCCATATGGCAGAAAGCCCTGGAGGTATTGCAAAATCTGATAGAGTATTTTTGACAATGAGAAAAATACATGGCATGAAATTTGCTCTACTATGGTTGTGAATAAAGAAGGTACCTTTAAAATTAAGGAGTGATAGTATGAGAAAATTAAAAAATGCATTTGTCCTTGATGCATGCATTTGGCCGGAATCTGGCAGATTTACAGGTATGAGTCAGGACTATAAAGATTCTGCGCTTGATGCGTGTTTTCTAACGTTGGATGGAGATAGTTTCAGAACCGGAGTTGAGAGCCTTGGTACTGTTTCACTGCTGACGCAGAATCCAAAAGAAAAAATCAGGGTTGCACGTACATTTGGGGACTTTGAGAAAAACAAGAAAGATGGATTTAAGTCACTTATTTTGTATTTCCAGGATCCTGCACCTTTGGAGAACAAACCGAATATTGCAGCTGCTTTTTATGAAATGGGTGTAAGAGTTATACAGATGTCGTACAATAAAGGCGGTTTTATAGGAGGAGGCTGTGTAGAAGGGGCAGGTTACGGTTTAACTGATTTCGGAAAAAACATGGTCAAGCAGTTTAACGAAATGGGTATGCTCATTGACTTGTCCCATTGTGGACCTAAAGTTGTTGATGATGTACTTTCTATCACACAAAAGCCAGTGACAATTGGACATACATGTTGTAAGGCTCTTGCAGATAACCCACGCAATAAAACAGATGAACAGCTGAAGAGGCTTAAAGAAGTTGGAGGTGTAGTGGGGATTACTCCTTGGGCACCGATTTGCTGGAAGCGTAAAGAAAATGTGCCACCTACAATTGAAGATTATCTTGACCATGTATGTCATGCTGTAGAGTTAATCGGAATTGATCATGTGGGATTTGCAAGCGATAATAATCTGGATCACAATCAGGACTTATCGGGTATCAGTTCACAAGGCTCACTTTATGATGCGGTTGTGGGAGGCTACAATAAAAACGTTGGAACAAATCCAAATGAGAGACATGCAATTGGATTTACAGGGGCTCTGGATATACAGAATCTGATTGATGCTATGAGAAGAAGGGGCTTCAGCGATGATGAGATTGTAAAATTCCTTGGTGGAAACTTCCTGAGAGTTATAAAGGAAGTGTGGAAATAGTTCAAAACGAAGTCAAATGACATTTGAAAGGAGAAAGAAATGGAAGTAAAAGGAAAAATAACGGGAAGTAAGGCTTTGATTATTTTACTCGCTTCTGCGGCTTGCATTCTGCTCGGAGCTCTGGTTATCAAGTCGCCTACGGTGGTAAACCTCATTGTGGCGGGACTGGTTGCATCGTTCCTCGCAATGGCGTGGGGTATAAAGTGGGAAGAAATACAGGCTGATATAATAGAATTCGCTAAAAGAATGTTCCCTGCAATTTTAATTCTTATATTTGTTGGAATGTTGGTTGGTTCTTGGATGATGTCAGGTACTGTCCCATTCCTGATTTACTGGGGACTTAAACTTTTAACGCCTAAGTTCTTCCTTGTTATAGCATGCTTGATATGTTCGATAATGTCTCTGATGACTGGCACATCGTGGGGAACTGTAGGAACTGTGGGCGTCGCTCTTATGGGTGTAGCAACAGGATTAGGAGTGCCTGCTTCATATACTGCAGGCGCAGTGCTGGTCGGAGCACTTTTTGGAGATAAACTATCCCCTCTGTCGGATACGACAGTATTAGCACCGGCAGTATCTGGCGTGGAAGTAATGGACCACATTAAATATATGTTATGGACAACAGTTCCAAGCTATTGTATTTCGCTCATATTTTTCTTTGTTGTGGGTCTGCGTTTCGGAAATGGTACAGTTGAGTCCGAAGATTATAATTTAATTATTACTACACTTGAAAATACATTTAATCTTAATCCTGTACTCATCTTGCCTCCTGTAGTGGTTCTGTTCATGATTTTCAGACAGAAGCCTATACTTCCTTCATTTGCGGTAGGTATTGTTCTAGGTGCTGTACTTGCAATGATATTTCAGGATGCTCCGCTGGCGGATGTACTTGTGGCGCTAAACAAAGGATATACTGCTTCAACGGAGGTTGCAGTAGTTGATACGATGATTTGCAGAGGCGGAATCAGCAGCATGCTCAGTTCAGTAGCCGTTGTAATTGCAGCAGCAACTTTTGGGGCACCGTTAAAAACCTCAGGAGTAATTGATTTTGCAGTGGATAAGATTTTAAAGGTAGCAACAAGCCAGAAGAAAGTTCTGTTCTGCTCATATATTTTCCACGCAATGCTGATACTTATAATTGGAGGATACTATACGACATTCTCAATTGCAGGTCCTGTGCTTCAACCTTTATATGAAAAATACGGTCTTGATAAAGCAAATCTGTCCAGATGCCTGGAAGACTCAGGAACAACTTTCTCACCGCTGGTTCCTTGGTGTTCAAACGGGGTTTATTTTACAAGTACATTGGGAGTGGCATACTCTGCATACGCATTCACCACTCCAATGTGTTGGCTGTGTATGGTATTTGCGTTTATCTATATTGCGACAGGATTCAAAATTAAACAGGCACCTAAGAAAGAAGAAGCTTAGAAGTATCCTGACATATAACCATATTCCTTTAGAGTCCTCCCTGATTCAACGGGAGGACTCTATTTGACTTTTCGAAGATTGAAGTATGTGTTATAATTATATAAAACTGAATTTCAGATTTAGGATCCGGAGGGGAAAATGCTTGGCAGATATGTTGAACAGATACTAAGTATATATAATCATGTTGATACATTGATTCTGACAGATGAACGAGGATATGTGGATTATTACATGACCTGGAGGCCTGATGTTAACACAAACAAGGCCGAAAACATTGTAGGGAAATATGTGCTTGATGCATGGGGTGACTTGGATGAAGAAAGCAGTACCATTTTAAAATGCCTGAGAACAGGGGAACCTGTGCTGAACGAATATCAGGTGTTTCGCTACGGTATTCTGAGCGTGCCCAGTATTAATACAACCATGCCGCTCAGAGAGCAGGGAAAACTGGTAGGAACAGCAACGATGGTAAGGTACCTGGGAGAACCGTTCAAGAGAAGTGAAATAGTTTTAGATATAAAGGAAAAGGATGATTTTAATACCAGGTATTCTATAGATGATATAAAGGGATGTTCTGATAGTGTGAGATTTTTGAAAGAAAAAATCAGAATGGTGGCAAATACAAACTCTTCGGTGCTGATCTACGGTGAAACAGGAGTGGGAAAGGAACTTGTTGCACAGTCAATTCATGCACTGAGCGACCGAAAGAATAAAAAGTTTGTATCTCAGAATTGTGCAGCAATCCCCGACAATCTGCTGGAAAGCATTTTGTTCGGAACAGTGAAAGGCGCATACACTGGAGCGGAAAACCGCCCTGGACTTTTTGAGTTGGCAAAGGGAGGAACCTTATTTCTTGATGAAATAAATTCTATGAATATAAGTGTCCAGGCTAAAATTCTCAAGGCGATAGAAGATAAGGAAGTCACGCGGATAGGGGGAATCTCACCAATTGAAACGGATGTCCGTATTTTGTCTGCGACAAATGAAAATCCCATGGACTGTATAGAGAATAAAAAACTTCGCCGTGATCTTTTTTACAGATTGAGTGTGGTGGAAATAGATATTGAGCCTTTGAGATGCAGACGTGAAGACATAAAGTTTCTTACAGATTATTTTATTAATCAGAATAACACCAGGATGAATCGTGCAATAATAGGCGTTGATGAGGAGGTTGAGAAGATATTTGACTCCTATGAATGGCCGGGAAACATAAGGGAACTTAAAAACATATTGGAAGGAGCTTTCAATGTGGCCACGTCAAGAACGATTAAAAAAGAATTTTTACCTGGTTACATAATCCCATCATCATACACCTCGCGTTCCATACATGAAAAAAAGCAGATTCCTGTATGGGAGGAAGGTGAGAATTTTTCTATTGAGAATGCGGTTCAGGAATATGAAAAAGAGCTTATTACTGCAGCAGTGGAAAGCTCTGAAAGCCTTGCTGAGGCCGCTGCAAAACTGGGGATTTCCAGACAGAATCTCAATTATAAATTAAAAAAATATAGTCTCAATGAGGGATAGCCATTGAATAGTAATGCGAGTAACACGCAATAAGCCGCATTAAATCCTAACCGGAATAAACGTTGTAATTATCTTATGGAATACAGTATCTGTACAACATAATGCCATATGAGTCGGTCCTTCACACCTGTACTGAGGCTAAATGCTGTAGAAAAACGGGGGTTTGGAGCAGTTGTACAACCTTATTTCCTTTTGCGTTGTAAAATAATCGTGTCGCTCCATAATTAAACAACGAAAGTCTCTAGAACCGCAAGCCATACTGTTTCGCAGGGGTGCGATGTTGTAAAAATAATTTGTTCTGCGAAATTTTTACAACGCAGGCCTGCCAGCTTTAAACACAGAACAGGGCAAACGGAAAACGCCGAACGCAGTGTACGTATCGGACGTCACAAAACCGTTGAAAACACATATTTTGCATCTCGAAAAAAATTAAAATTTCTGCGAAAAAATTTCAAAAAAACACTTGCATATTTGCTAAACATCATTTATACTAAAAAGGCTTGCTTAAGGCGATGAAACGGGAAGTTGCTGAGCTATCAGGTAATTTCCGTGGAGAATTGTCCCCACCAGATGGGGGCGAAGGGATTCGCCTGATTTTTGCCTTGTGCGAAAATGTAGGAAACGCACGAGAGCGTGTACGAAGTAAGCGAAAAACCTGTACGCGTTGAAAATAAGGCATTAGAACCCCTTGTACGAGCATAGCGTAAACAGTACAAAAAAAGAAAGGACGAAAAAAATGAGCGAATTACAGAAAATCAGAATTAAGCTTAAAGCTTATGACCACGCGTTATTAGACCAGTCTGCAGCCAAGATCGTAGAGACAGCTAAGAAGACAGGCGCAGATGTTTCCGGTCCGATTCCGCTGCCTACAGAAAAAGAAGTCGTAACAATCTTAAGAGCAGTTCACAAGTATAAGGACAGCAGAGAGCAGTTCGAACAGAGAACTCACAAGAGACTTATCGACATCACCAATGCTACACTGAAGACAACAGATGCTTTAACAAAGCTTGACCTGCCTGCAGGCGTAGACATTGAAATCAAATTATAATTTCAAAGGGAACACTCCCTTAGTAAGAACTCATGAGAGGGACGCGCACAGCGCAGAGCCAAACCAGAGAGTTCCAATGTAAGAATATGGAGGAAAAATATGAAGACAATCTTAGGAAAAAAGATGGGCATGACTCAGATCTTCGATGAACAGGGAAACGTAATCCCGGTAACAGTTATCGAAGCAGGCCCTGAAGTTGTAACTCAGGTCAAGACAGTTGAAACAGATGGTTACAACGCAGTTCAGGTTGGTTTCGAAGATCAGAAGCCACAGAGAGTAAACAAGCCTTTAACAGGACATTTTGCCAAGGCTGGAGTTCCTACAAAGAAGCATCTGGCAGAATTCAGAGTTGAAGAAGGCGAAAACTACGAAGTAGGACAGGTTATCACAGTTGCTGATTTCGAGGTTGGCAAGAAGCTTGACATTACCGGCGTATCCAAAGGTAAGGGTACTCAGGGTAATATCAAGAGACACCACCACAGAAGAGGCCCTATGTCTCACGGCTCCAAGCACAAGAGACTTCCGGGCGGCCTGGCAGCAGCAACTTACCCTTCAAGAGTATTCAAGGGCAACGATGGTCCGGGAAGAACCGGCCGTGACACAGTTACTGTTCAGAACGTGGTTCTCGTAAAAGTTATTGAAGACAGAAACCTTATGCTGGTTAAGGGCGCAGTACCGGGAAACAAGGGTGGACTGGTTCGCGTTCAGTACGCAGTAAAAGGTCAGGACAAATAAGACTGGTGAAAGGAGGAAGCACAAATGGCAAAAGTAACAATGCTTAACATGGCAGGAGCTGAAGCAGGTTCAATCGAACTTAAAGATGAAATCTTTGCTATCACTCCAAACGAAAACGCTGTTCACGCAGTTGTAAAGAATTACTTGGCTAACCAGAGACAGGGCACTCAGTCAGCAAAGACCAGAGGCGAAGTCAGAGGAGGCGGCAGAAAGCCTTTCAGACAGAAGGGAACAGGTCGTCACAGACAGGGAAGCTCAACAGACCCGTCACAGATCGGCGGCGGCGTAGTATTCGCACCAAAGCCTCGTGACTACAGATATACATTACCTAAGAAGTTAAGAAGACTCGCTATGAAGTCAGCTCTTTCCTCAAAGGTAGCAGAAAAGGAAATCATCGTATTAGACGAATTGAAGTTTGATGCACCTAAGACAAAGGAAATGATCAAGATGCTTGCAAACATCAAGGCAGGAAAGAAAGCCTTAATCGTAATGGCAGAGAAGGACGAAAACGTAGTTAAGTCCGCAGCCAACATTCCGGGCGTAAGAACTGCTCTTGTAGGAACAATGAACGTTTACGAAATCGTAAACCACGAAAGCTTCATCGTAACTCAGGAAGCAGTAAAGAAAATCGAGGAGGTGTACATCTAATGAAAACAGCATACGATATCATCTTAACACCTGTTATTTCAGAACAGAGTATGGATGTTGCAGCAGACAAGAAGTACACTTTCAAGGTTGCAACAGATGCTAACAAGACTCAGGTTAAGTTGGCAATTGAAGAAATCTTCGGTGTTGAAGTAGCAAAAGTAAACATCATGAACTATGACGGCAAAGTAAAGAGAATGGGAAGAAACGTTGGCAGAACAGCCGCTTACAAGAAGGCAGTCGTTACACTTACCGAAAAGAGTAAGGAAATCGAGTTCTTCCAGGGACTATAATAGGAGGAAAGTAAACAATGGGAATTAGAAAATATAAACCAACTACTCCTGGTCTGAGAGGTATGACAGTTTCTACATTTGAAGAAATCACCACCAGCACCCCTGAAAAATCACTTACTGTAACTCTTAAGAAGCACGCAGGAAGAAACAACAGAGGTAAGATCACTGTTAGACATCAGGGCGGCGGCACCAGACCGAAATACAGAATCATCGACTTCAAGAGAAATAAAGACGATATTCCGGGAACAGTAAAGACAATCGAGTACGATCCTAACAGAAGCGCAAACATCGCTTTAATCGTATACGCAGACGGCGAGAAGAGATACATCCTTGCTCCTAACAAGTTAGAGGTTGGACAGGTAATCGTATCAGGACCTGAAGCTGACATCGTTGTAGGAAACGCTCTTCCAATCGCAAACATTCCGGTTGGTACAATCATTCATAACGTAGAGCTCAAGCCTGGAAAGGGCGGCCAGCTTGCAAGATCAGCAGGAAACGGCGCACAGCTCATGGCTAAGGAAGGAGATTACGCACAGGTAAGACTTCCGTCCGGCGAAGTTAGAAAGATCAGCATGAGATGCAGAGCTACAATCGGTGAAGTGGGCAACCTCGACCACGCAAACATCCAGATCGGTAAAGCAGGAAGAAAGAGACACATGGGCGTAAGACCTACCGTAAGAGGTTCCGTAATGAACCCTAACGATCACCCACACGGCGGTGGTGAAGGCAGAGCTCCTGTTGGACGTAAGAGTCCTGTTACTCCTTGGGGTAAGCCGGCACTTGGATATAAGACAAGAAAGAAGAACAAAGCTTCTAATCAGTATATCGTAAAGAGAAGAAACGAAAAGTAATAGGAAGGAGCAAGTATAATGGGTAGATCACTTAAAAAAGGTCCTTTCGTAAACGCTAAGCTGCTCAAAGCCATCGATGAGATGAACGCAGCTAACGACAAGAAAGTTATAAAGACATGGTCAAGACCTTCAACTATATTCCCGCAGATGGTGGGACACACTATCGCAGTGCATGACGGCAAAAAGCACGTTCCTGTATATATTACAGAGGATATGGTAGGACACAGACTCGGAGAGTTCGCTCCGACCAGAAACTACAGAGGTCACGCTGCTGACAAATCATCAAAGGTTAAGAGATAAGAAAGGAGATAATGAAAAATGGAAGCAAAAGCAGTTGCTAAATACGTAAGAATGTCTCCTATCAAGCTTAAGCCTGTTACAGACCTTGTAAGAGGAAAGGACTTAAATGAGGCATTAAACATTTTAAAGTTCACACCGGGCAAAGGTTCAGAAATCGTAGAAAAGGTTGTTAAATCAGCAGCAGCTAACGCTGAAAACAATTTCGATATGAATCCTGACAATTTATATGTTGCAGAAATTTATGCTCATCAAGGCCCTACAATGAAGAGATGGAGAGCCGGCGCACAAGGTAGAGCATCAATCATCTTAAAGAGATCAAGCCACGTTGGCGTAACTCTTAAGGAAAAGGAATAAGATAGGAGGTTCATTAATGGGTCAGAAAGTTAGTCCACATGGATTAAGAGTGGGCGTTATAAAAGACTGGGATTCCAAATGGTATGCAGATAAAATGAACTTTGCAGATTACCTTGTTGAAGATAACAAAGTCAGAGAATATGTAAAGAAGAAATTATATGTTGCCGGAGTTTCAAAGGTTCTTATTGAGAGAGCAGCAGAAAACAAAATGAGAGTTATCGTTCTTACAGCTAAGCCTGGTATGGTTATCGGAAGATCCGGAGACGGTATCGAAGTATTAAAGGCTGACCTTAAGAAGATGACCGGCAAGGAAATTGAAATTTCCATCGAAGAAGTAAGAAGATCAGAATTAGATGCACAGCTTACAGCTGAGTCCATCGCTCAGGCTCTTGAAAGACGTGTTTCCTTCAGAAGAGCAATGAAGCAGGCTATCGGCAGAACAATGAAGGCCGGTGCAAAGGGTATCAAGGTTATGGTATCCGGAAGAGTAGGCGGCGCTGAAATCGCAAGAAGCGAGAAGTACAGCGAAGGTAATGTTCCCCTTCACACACTGAGAGCTGACATCGACTACGGCTTTGCAGAAGCTGATACAACTTATGGTAAGCTTGGCGTTAAGGTTTGGATTAACCATGGCGAAGTTCTCGACAAGGGACTCCAGAGCGCAGTTCGCGAAGAAAAGCGCGAAAAGAGAGAAAGAAGACCTAGAAAAGACGGCGAAAGACGTGAAAGAAGAGCTGACGGAAACCGTGGCGAAAGACGCGAAAGAGGCGGCAGAGATGCCAGAACAGAAGCTCCTAAGGCTGTTAATCCTAGAGTAAGAAAAGCTCCTAAGCAGGAAGCAAAACCACAAGTAGAAGAACCACAGGTTGAAGCTGCAGAAGCTGCAGAGACAACTGAAGCATAAACATTTTGGAAAGGAGGAACTTAAGCCATGTTAATGCCAAAGCGCGTTAAACGCAGAAGAGTTCACAGAGGAAGAATGAAAGGCGTTGCAACCAAGGGCAACACAATCACCTACGGTTCATACGGCCTTGTATCACAGGAATGTGGATGGATCACCTCCAATCAGATCGAGGCAGCTCGTATTGCCATGACAAGATCCATTAAAAGAGGTGGTAAAGTATATATCAAGATTTTCCCGCACAAGTCAGTAACCAAGAAGCCTGCTGAAGTACGTATGGGTTCCGGTAAAGGTGCTCCTGAGTACTGGGTAGCAGTAGTTAAGCCGGGCAGAGTTATGTTCGAGATCGAAGGCGTTTCTGAAGAAAAAGCAAGAGAAGCTATGAGACTTGCTTCACATAAGCTGCCGGTTAAGTGCAAGTTTGCCATCAAGGAAAAAGAAGCAAAGGGTGGTGAAGCATAATGGAATTAAAGAAAATGAGAGAACTTACAGAAGTTGAATTAAACACTGAACTCGATAAGATGAAGAAAGAGCTTTTCAACTTAAGATTCCAGCATGTTACAGGACAGTTAGAAAACCCTGTTAAGATGAGAGAATTAAAGAGAGACATCGCAAGAGTTAAAACTATCATCAGAGAAAAAGAGCTTGCAAAGGTTCAGGCTTAATAGAAAGGAGGATGTAATATGACAGTTGAAAGAAACAGAAGAAAGACTAAGGTCGGTGTAGTAGTATCCGATAAGATGGATAAGACTGTAGTTGTTGCAATCGAAGACTTCGTAAGACATTCCCTTTATGGTAAGGCCGTAAAGAGAACCAAAAAGGTAAAGGCTCACGATGAAAACAACGAATGCCAGATTGGCGATAAGGTTAGAATTATGGAAACAAGACCTCTGTCCAAGGATAAGAGATGGAGACTTGTGAACATCATAGAAAAGGTTAAATAAGGAGGCACCAGATCATGATTCAGACAGAAACAAGATTAAGAGTTGCTGACAATTCAGGTGCAAAAGAACTCCTTTGCATTCGTATCCTCGGCGGTACTTCCCGTCAGTATGCGAACATCGGAGATGTAATCGTTTGCGCAGTTAAAGAAGCAACACCAGGCGGCGTTGTTAAAAAAGGCGACGTAGTTAAGGCTGTAGTAGTTAGAACTAAGCATGGTGCCAGAAGAGCTGACGGAAGCTATGTAAAGTTTGACCAGAACGCAGCAGTTATCATTAAGAGTGTAGATGACAAGAACCCGGTAGGAACCCGTATCTTCGGACCTGTTGCAAGAGAACTGAGAGATAAGGGCTTCATGAAGATCGTGTCCCTGGCACCGGAAGTATTATAGGAGGCATAACGGATGCGTATAAAAAAAGGTGATACAGTAATGGTTATTACTGGTAAAGATAAAGGTAAGCATGGCAAGGTTCTCAAAGCAATGCCTAAGGAAAACAGAGTAGTTGTTGAAGGCGTAAATATGCAGACCAAACATGCCAAGGCAACAAGACAGGCCGGCGCAGAAATCAAGCATCTTGAGGGTCCTATCGACGCTTCAAACGTAATGCTTTATGACGCAAAGGCCAAGGAAGTAATCAAATTCGGTTACGCTGTAAAAGACGGTAAAAAAGTAAGAGTTTCCAAGAAGACAGGAAACGTAATTGACTAGGAAAGGAGGAGACGATTTTGACAGCAAGATTAAGAGAAACTTACGATAAAGAAGTTTTCAACGCATTAAAAGAAAAGTTCCAGTACAAAAATGTAATGGAAGTTCCGAAGCTCGTTAAGATTACCATCAACATGGGTCTTGGCGAAGCAAAAGATAACGCGAAAGTTATGGAATCAGCAGTTGAGGAAATGGCTTTAATCAGCGGACAGAAACCTGTAATCACAAAGGCTAAGAAGTCAATCGCTAACTTCAAAGTCAGACAGGGCATGCCTGTTGGTGCAAAAGTTACTTTAAGAGGAGACAACATGTATGAATTTGCTGATAAATTCTTCAACATCTCTCTTCCTAGAGTAAGAGACTTCAAGGGTGTTAGCAGAAACTCTTTCGACGGTAGAGGAAACTACTCTATGGGTATCAAAGAACAGTTAATCTTCCCTGAAATCAACTACGATAAAGTTGATACAATCAAAGGTATGAACATAGTATTTACGACAACGGCTAAGACAGACGAAGAAGCAGCTGCACTGTTAGAACTGCTTGGTATGCCGTTTGAGAAATAGGAGGGTATTATGGCAAAGACATCTCTTAAGGTTAAACAAGCTAGAAAACCTAAATATTCAACTCGTGCATACACAAGATGCAAACTTTGCGGAAGACCACATTCCGTATTAAGAAAGTATGGCATCTGCCGTATCTGTTTCAGAGAGCTTGCTTATAAAGGAGAAATCCCTGGCGTAAGAAAAGCAAGCTGGTAAATATTTTGATGAAAGGAGAAACACTGTAATGACAATGACAGATCCTATAGCGGATATGCTGACAAGAATCAGAAATGCCAATACTGTAGGCCATGAAACTGTTGAGATCCCTGCATCAAAGATGAAGAAAGCCATCGCAGAGATCTTAAAAGAAGAAGGCTACATTGCGGATTTCGATATTATAGACGACAACAAGCAGGGTATTATCAAAGTTACAATGAAATACGGTGCTAATAAAGAAAAAGTAATTACTGGAATCAAGAAGATTTCAAAGCCGGGCTTAAAGGTTTATGCCAAGGCAAACGATGTGCCAAGAGTACTCGGAGGTCTTGGAATCGCAATCATCTCCACTTCCAAGGGAGTTGTAAGCGATAAGGAAGCCAGAAAAATGGGCGTTGGCGGCGAAGTAATCTGTTATGTATGGTAGGAGGAACTGAAAAATGTCTAGAATAGGTAAAAAACCTGTAGTTGTTCCTGCTGGCGTAGAAGTTACTGTAGATGCTAACAACGTAGTAACAGTAAAGGGTCCAAAGGGACAGTTATCACAAGAAATCAGTAAATTAATCAAGGTTGAGGTTGCAGGCGAAGAAGTTCTGGTTTCCAGATCATCAGATACAAGAGAAGAAAGATCTCAGCACGGACTTGCAAGAACCTTAATCAATAACATGGTAGTAGGCGTAACTCAGGGATTCGAGAAGAAGCTTCAGCTGGTAGGTGTTGGTTACAAGGCCGAAAAGAAGGGCGACACTCTCGTAATGTCTCTCGGCTACTCCCATCCGGTAGAATTAAAAGACCCTGAAGGAATCACTACTGAGTGTCCTTCCGCTACAGAAGTAACTGTAAAGGGTATCGATAAGGCAGTTGTTGGAAATTATGCGGCTAATATCAGAGCTTGGAGAAGACCTGAACCATATAAGGGCAAGGGTATCAAGTATGCTGATGAAGTTATCCGCAGAAAAGAAGGCAAGGCTGGCGCTAAATAAAGGAAAGGAGTGATTTGAAATGGCAAAAGAAAGCAGAAATGACAAGCGTGTTAAAAGACATGCAAGAGTAAGAAAAAACCTTTTTGGAACTCCTGAAAGACCTAGACTTTGCGTTTACAGATCTAACAAGAACATCTCAGCTCAGGTTATTGACGATGTAAACGGAGTAACCTTAGTTGCAGCATCATCGCTCGATAAGGAGCTCAAGGGCGAAATCGGATACGGCGGCAACAAGGAAGCAGCTAAAAAGGTCGGCGAAGCGCTTGCTAAGAGAGCATTAGCAAAGGGAATCGAAGAAGTTTGCTTCGACAGAGGCGGATTCTTATACCACGGAAGAGTGGCAGAACTTGCTGAGGGTGCTCGCGAAGCCGGATTAAAATTCTAACAGGAGGAAATAAGGAATGCGTAATATCGTTGATGCATCCAAGCTTGATTTAAAGTCAACTATCGTTAATATCAGAAGAGTAGCTAAGACTGTTAAAGGCGGTAGAAACATGAGATTCAGCGTAACTGTAGTAGTCGGCGACGGCAACGGATACGTAGGCGTTGGTCTCGGCAAGTCACAGGAAATTCCTGAGGCTGTAAGAAAAGCTGAAGAAGATGCAAAAAAGAATTTAATATATGTTCAGACAGTAGGAACAACAGTACCTCACAAGAACTTAGGCGTTTTCGGCGCAGGCAGAGTTTTAATCATGCCGGCTGCACAAGGTACCGGAGTTATCGCAGGTTCATCAGTACGTACAGTACTTGAAGCTGCAGGTATCAAGGACGTAAGAGCTAAATCAATCGGCTCCAGCAACACAGGAAACATGGCTTATGCCGCACTTGAAGGTCTTAAGGGCATGATGACTGTAGAAAAGGTTGCCAAGCTGAGAGGTAAGACAAAAGAAGAAATCTTAGGATAGGAGGACGACGAAAATGGCAAAAATGATCAAGATCACTTTAACAAAGAGCACAATCGGCGCTTCCCCTAAGCAGAAAAAAGTAGTTGAAGCGTTAGGCTTAAGAAAGATGCACCATTCAGTGGAATTGGCTGACACTCCGCAGACTCGCGGCGCAATAGCCAAAGTTTCGCATCTTGTAACTGTAGAAGAACTGTAGGAGGTGCATTCGGATGAAATTGCATGAATTAAGAGCGGCAGAAGGTTCAACAAAGAATCGTAAGAGAAGAGGCCGCGGTACAGCTTCCGGACAGGGTACTACCGGCGGCAGAGGCATGAACGGACAGAAATCAAGATCAGGCGGCGGCGTTCGTCTTGGTTTTGAAGGTGGACAGATGCCTTTATACAGAAGATTACCTAAGAGAGGCTTCACTAATATCTGGGGAACAACTTATGATGTAATCAATGTAGAAGACTTAAACAAGTTTGAAGCAGGTACAGTAGTTAACCAGAAGGTATTAGAAGAAGCAGGCCTTGTGAAACAGGTAAAGGACGGAGTTAAGGTGCTCGGAGAGGGAGCACTTAATGTGGCTTTAACTGTACAGGCTAACAAGTTTAGCAAAACCGCTATTGAAAAGATTGAAGCTGCTGGAGGAAAGGCAGAGGTGATTTAGTATGGGTATGTTAAAAACTGTAGCTCAAGCATGGAAAGTTGCCGAAATAAGAAGTAAAATGATTTTCACACTTCTCATGTTAGTGGTATTCAGAATCGGTTCCAACATTCCGGTTCCGAATATCAACAGAAGTGTGCTCGCCGAACTGTTTGCAGGAGAAACCGGTCTGTTTGACCTGTTTGACCTGTTCTCCGGCGGTTCCTTCAGTAATTTCACCATATTTGCATTGAGTATTACACCATACATCACTGCATCAATCATAATTCAGTTATTAGGCATGGCGTTCCCTTACTTTGAAAAACTGGCAAGGGAAGGCGTTGAAGGCAGAAAGAAAATGGCTCAGTACACTCGTTATCTGACAGTCGTACTTGCCCTCGTGCAGGCTATCGGTCTTACAGTTGGTCTTTTTAGAAGAGCAGTTGTAGATAAGAGCGCTTTCTCCATCATCGTTATGGTGCTTGTATTAACTGCAGGAACAGCTTTCCTGATGTGGCTGGGCGAACAGATTAATGAGAGAGGCATCGGAAACGGTATTTCCCTCATAATCTTTGCTGGTATCGTTGCAAGAATCCCGAGTGGAATCAGAGCACTTGCCACAGCCGTAGAAAGCGGATCCTTATCAATCGTAACACTGATCATTTTCATCGTTGTAGCAGTTCTTGTAACAGCAGGTGTTGTAATGATTCAGGAAGGCCAGAGAAGAATCCCTGTTCAGTATGCAAAGAGAGTAGTAGGAAGAAAAATGTACGGCGGACAGTCCACACATATTCCTATCAAGGTTAACCAGTCAGGTGTTATTCCTATCATCTTCGCATTATCACTGTTACAGTTCCCGCTTACAATCACTTACTTCTTAAAGTCTGACTCAGGCTTCACAGAATTCGTGACAAAGTGGTTATCACCTTCAGGAATGCCGGGAGTATGGGTCTACGGAGTACTTAACGTAGTGCTCATCATATTCTTCACTTACTTCTATACTCAGGCAACTTTCAACCCTGTAGAAGTAGCTGACAATATGAAGGCAAACGGCGGATTTATTCCTGGAATCAGACCTGGTAAGGCAACTGAGGAATATTTACAGAAAGTAATGTCAAGAATTACTATCGTAGGTGCTATATTCCTTGCCCTTATCGCTACATTACCTACAGTGCTGAGCGTAATCGCTCCTGAATCACTGGGATCAATCCACTTCGGCGGAACATCACTTCTGATTGCAGTCGGCGTTGCTCTTGAAACTGTAAGACAGCTTGAAAACCAGATGCTTATGAGAAACTATCAAGGTTTCCTGAAATAAAGGAGATGAGTAGAATGCTTAGAACTATATTATTGGGACCTCCGGGAGCCGGCAAAGGCACTCAGGCCGCAAAGATTGTTGAAAAGTATGGAATTCCGCACATTTCAACAGGAGATATTTTCAGAGAAAATATTAAGAAAGGAACTGAGCTGGGAAAGAAGGCTCAGGAATATATGAACAGAGGCGAGCTTGTTCCGGATGATCTGGTAATCGAAATCGCAACTACAAGACTCCTTGAGGATGACTGCAGAGACGGCTTTTTACTTGATGGCTTTCCGAGAACTGTTTATCAGGCGGAGAAGCTTGATGAATTTCTCGCTGCACACGACTCAAAAATCGACAAGGTCCTTGACATCGCAGTTGAAAAAGAAGAACTTATCGTAAGACTGACAGGAAGACGTGTATGCAAAGCATGCGGAGCAAGCTTCCACGTTGTGAATATTCCTCCTAAAAAGGAAGGTATATGCGACTATTGCGGCGGTGAGCTCATTCAGAGGGCTGACGATAATCTGGAGACTGTAACAAACAGAATAGACGTTTATGAAGCTCAGACATTGCCTTTGATCGACTACTACGAAAGGGCCGGAAACCTGGCTCACATCGACGGCAGCACAGGTCTTGAGAACGTATTCGCCGACATCGTATCTGCGTTAGGGGAATAATAATGATCATCATCAAATCCAAACAGGAAATAGGCTTGATGCGCGAGGCAGGCAAGGTCACAGGTCTGATTCTTAACGAACTGAAAGAACTGATAAGGCCGGGGATGTCAACTATGGAAATCGACCGGTTTGTGGAAAAAACCGTTAAGGCGCACGGCATGACGGCAGCAGAAAAAGGATACTGCGGCTATCCTGCCAGCGTCTGCACCTCTGTAAACGAGGAGGTAGTGCACGGAATACCGAGTAAGAAGCGAATATTAAGGGAAGGCGATATCGTCAGTGTAGACCTTGTAGTTGAATATAAGGGATATATGGCTGATGCGGCCAGAACTTACGCAGTTGGAAAAATCAGTCCTGAGGCAGAGATGCTTATCAAAACTGCCGAAGAGGCATTTTGGAAGGGAATTGAATTTGCCAAGCCGGGCTACAGACTGTCAGATATTTCCCATAATATACAGACTGTAGTTGAGGGACGCGGATTCGGAGTAATAAGGGATTTTGTGGGTCATGGCATCGGAAGTGACATGCATGAGGACCCGCAGATTCCTAACTACGGAAAGCCGGGCAAAGGCCCGAGACTTCAGGCCGGAATGACGCTGGCAATTGAACCTATGATTTGTCAGGGTTCCTATGAAGTAGATGTTCTGCTGGATGACTGGACGGCGGTTACCGTCGACGGAGGTCTTGCCGCACACTATGAAAATACTGTTGTTATAACTGATGGTGAGCCTGAATTGCTTACCTTGTAGATTGAGAAGGAGATGTATTTATGGCGAAAAAAGACGTCATTGAAGCAATGGGAACAGTTGTTGACGCGCAGCCGAACGCAATGTTTAAGGTAAAACTTGACAACGGTTTTGAAGTGCTTGCACACATTTCAGGAAAAATTAGAATGAACTATATAAGAATTCTTCCGGGCGACAAGGTTAAGGTTGAGCTTTCACCTTATGACCTTACCAGAGGAAGAATCATATGGCGTGATAAATAATCAGGAGGATAGAGATATGAAAGTAAGAGCTTCCGTAAAACCTATCTGCGAAAAGTGCAAAGTTATCAAGAGAAACGGCAAAGTAATGGTTATCTGTGAAAACCCTAAGCACAAGCAGAAACAAGGTTAATTGAATTAATAATGCAGCCTGCGTGAGATTACCGGGACCCGCGCTTAACCGGCTGTTTCAAATTTAAAGAGATCCTGTCTATATCGCCCCCGGAAAGGCGACGGAAGATAGGGGAAGGAGAAAAAATATGGCTCGTATAGCCGGTGTTGACTTACCAAGAGAAAAAAGAGTAGAAATCGGTTTGACCTACATCTATGGTATCGGCAGACCAACTTCATTAGCTATCTTAGAGAAGGCTGGCATTAACCCTGACACAAGAGTTAAGGACCTGACCGAAGATGAAGCTGGTAAAATCAGAAAGATTATTGACGAAGACTACCTCGTAGAAGGTGATCTGAGAAGAGAGGTTTCCCTGAACATCAAGAGACTCATGGAAATCGGTTCATACAGAGGAATCAGACACAGAAGAGGTCTCCCTGTAAGAGGTCAGAACACTAAGACAAATGCAAGAACTCGCAAGGGTCCGAAGAAGACCGTTGGCAGAAAGAAAAAAGCAGGTAAGTAAAGGAGGTAGGACGTAATGGCTAAGACTGTAAAGAAAACAGTTAGAAAAAAGAAAAGAGAACGTAAGAATATTGAAAAAGGCCAGGCACATATCCAGTCCACCTTTAACAATACTTTAGTTACTCTGACAGATATGAGCGGAAATGCCCTTTCATGGTCATCCGCAGGTTCCCTTGGATTTAAGGGTTCAAGAAAATCAACTCCGTTCGCAGCTCAGATGGCAGCTGAAGAAGCAGCTAAGGGCGCAATGGAACATGGTCTTAAGACTGTAGAAGTTTATGTAAAGGGACCTGGTTCCGGCAGAGAAGCAGCTATCAGAGCACTTCAGACTGCAGGCCTTGAAATCACTATGATCAGAGATATCACACCAATCCCTCATAACGGCTGCAGACCGCCAAAGAGAAGAAGAGTCTAGGAAAGGAGGAGTAATTTAAATGTCAAGATATACAGATGCAAACTGCAAATTATGCAGAAGAGAAGGTCAGAAGCTTTTCTTAAAGGGCGAAAGATGCTATAGCAGCAAATGTGCTATCGAAAGAAGAAATTACGCTCCTGGACAGCACGGTCAGGCAAGAAAGAAGCAGTCTGACTATGGACTTCAGTTAAGAGAAAAGCAGAAGGCAAAGAGATTCTATGGAATGCAGGAAACTCAGTTCAGAAACTTATTCGACAAGGCTGCTAAGAAGCCTGGTAAGACAGGTGAAAACCTTTTAATCTTACTTGAAACAAGACTGGACAATGTAGTATTCAGACTTGGCTTTGCCGCTTCAAGAAAAGAAGCTCGTCAGCTTGTAACTCATGGCCACTTCACTGTAAACGGTAAGAAGGCAGACATTCCTTCAATGGAAGTTAAAGCCGGAGACGTTATCGCAGTTAAGGAAAAGAGCCAGAAGTCACCTAAATTTAAGGAAATCAAGGAAATGTCAATTACAGTTCCTGCATGGATGAGTGTAGACGTTGACAAGCTGGAAGGTAAAGTTGTTGCTATGCCAAGAAGAGAAGAAATCGATACTCCAATTGCAGAGCACTTAATCGTCGAGTTATATTCCAAGTAATAATGTAGCATAGGAAGTTAATGCGAAACTTGGAATGAAAGGGAGGGTTTTTTAGTGATAGAAATCGAAAAACCAACAATCAATAAGTATATTGATGAAGATGGAAACTACGGCAAATTCGTAGTAGAGCCTCTGGAAAGAGGCTATGGCACAACACTGGGAAATGCGCTTAGAAGAATACTTTTAAGCTCACTTCCGGGCGCAGCAGTCACATCAGTAAAAATCGACGGAGTACTTCACGAGTTTTCAACTATACCGGGCGTCAAGGAAGATGTTACGGAAATCATCTTAAACTTAAAAAAACTTGCTGTTAGATTAAACGGCGAAAACACCAAGAGAGTTATCATCAACGCAGTTGGTCCTAAGGAAGTGACTGCAGCTGATATCATCGGCGATTCTGAGATGGAGATTTTTAATCCTGATCTTCACATCGCAACTCTCGAAGAGAACGCAACTCTTGTTATGGAAATCAATCTGGCAAGAGGCAGAGGTTATGTGCCGGCAGAGATGAACAAGACTGAAAACACACCGATTTCAGTTATCCCTGTTGACTCAATCTACACCCCTGTTAGAAAGGTTAATTTTACAGTAGAAAATACCAGAGTAGGTCAGGTAACTGACTATGATAGACTGGTACTTGAAATCTGGACTGACGGATCAATCACTCCTGACGAAGGTGTGTCCATCGGTGCTAAGATTATGCAGGAACATCTGAACCTGTTTATCCAGCTTACCGATGCTACAGGCTCCATGGAGATCATGGTTGAGAAGGAAGAAGACCAGAAGGAAAAGGCTCTTGAAATGACAATAGAGGAGCTGGAACTTTCGGTTCGTTCCTTCAACTGTCTGAAGAGAGCAGCTATCAACACAGTAGAAGAACTTACTCAGAAATCAGAAGATGACATGATGAAGGTTAGAAACCTTGGAAAGAAATCTCTTGATGAAGTAAAAGCTAAATTGGAAGAACTGGGTCTGTCCTTAAGACCTAGCGATGATTAATTCTTTGCAGAAAGGAGAATCTTAAAATGCCTGGATACAGAAAATTAGGCAGACCTTCAGCTCACAGAAAGTCAATGCTGAGAAACCTTGTAACTGACTTATTCAGAGAAGGTAGAATTCAGACTACTGACTGCAGAGCTAAGGAAGCTAGAAGAGAAGCTGAAAAGCTGATTACATTAGCAAAACGCGGTGACCTCCACGCAAGAAGACAGGTTTTATCATATTTATTTGATGAAACAGTTGTTACTAAGCTGTTTGAGGAAATCGCTCCTAAATACGCTGACAGAAACGGCGGATATACCAGAATTCTTAAGTTAGGACCTCGTCAGGGCGACAACGCTGAGGTTGTATTCTTAGAGTTAGTATAATAAATTCTGACAGCATATAACACATGACAAACAATGAAACGTCGGCTAGCCAGCCGGCGTTTTTTGTGGTATAATGGTTCCGCCGATTATGTATGCGGCGTTGCCGCAAGGAAGGAATCATTGAATCACAGCCCCGCAGACTTGAAGCTGTGGTATAATTAACTGCTATGAAAAGGATATTAAAGAAGACCATTACAATTATATTCATACTTGCTCTGATGACAGGGACTGTACAGACTGCTCAGGCAGCTTCGATTCCGGCACAGGTAAGCTTAACGGTTAAACAGACAGCAGCCAAAACCGTTACTTTGACGTGGAAAAAAGTAAGCGGTGCTGATGGCTATGAGATTTACAGGAAGACGGGAGCATCAGGAACATATACGAAAATCAAGACAGTAACAAGCGGCAGCACATTGACGTATAAAAATACAAGCTTGACCGCAGGTAAGAAATATTACTATAAGGTCAGAGCATATGACAAGCAGGGCAGCAAAACTGTACGCGGCAAGTATAGTGCAGGCAAATCTGTGACCGTGACAAACTATAAACCGGTATTCACAGTAAGTCTGCCATCGTCAGTCAACAGAACAGAAAAAACTATTAAAATAACAATAACAAACAGCAGCAAAAGCGACAGCTGCTATTTTGACCCGGCATTTGCACTGGAGGATCTGAGCAACGGAGGCAAAGTGCATAATCTGAAGATTGTAAGCTACGAAAAACCTGAAAAAAAACTGAAAGGGAACCTTTCTGAAGGCAAGAGACTGCTACTCAGAGCAGGTGAGAAGGTAATCCTTACGTGCAATCTGGACAGCGTCTTCGATTACGATAAAAACAAAGCACAGCTGACAGCATGCCTGGTGTATAAGCAGAAAGATTATGTGAGCGTGTATTCGATACAGGAAAAGAACAGGATTTTTGACGAGGCAGGATATTACGAGTATCTGACAGGTTCAAAGGGGTAGAAGAAGGAAAGGGGAACAGACTATGAATTTAGATAATTTAAATAAAGAACAGCAGAAGGCGGCGACCCATACAGAGGGGCCGCTGCTTATTCTTGCAGGAGCAGGGAGCGGCAAAACAGCCACCATGACTCACAGAATTGCGTACCTGATAGATCAGGGTGTCAGCCCCTACAGTATCCTTGCTGTGACATTCACCAACAAGGCGGCAAAAGAGATGCGTGACAGAGTGGAAAAGCTGGTGGGACCATGTCCGGGAATGTGGATAATGACTTTCCATGCCATGAGCCTGAGAATTCTCCGGGAACATTATTATGCTGCCGGCTACGATAAGAACTTCGTGGTCTATGATACAGTGGACCAGAAAACAATAATAAAGAATATAATAAAAGAGCAGAATATAGACAGTAAGCAGTTTCCTCAGGCCTACCTCTCGGCCATAATAAGCAAGGAAAAAGAGGCCGATTCAGCTCCTGAGCAGTTCCTGGAAAAAACCGACGGCAGTCCCAAGGCGAAGGTCATATACAACGTATACAAGGAGTACCAGCGTCAGCTCAGAGCCAATAACGCCATGGACTTCGATGACCTGCTACTCAATGCATTACATGTGCTGAGAGATAACCCGGATATTCTGGCACAGTACCAGAACCGTTTCAGATACATAATGGTAGACGAGTATCAGGATACCAATCACATTCAATACCAGATAATAAGGATGATGGCTATGGCTCATCAGAACCTTTGCGTAGTAGGCGATGATGACCAGTGTATATACCAGTGGCGCGGTGCCGATATAAGGAACATTCTGGACTTTGAAAAGGATTTTCCGGCAGCTAAGGTCATCAAACTGGAGCAGAACTATCGCTCATGCGGCAATATTCTGGCTGCGGCTCATTCGGTGATAAAAAACAACAGAGGCCGTAAGTCCAAAAAGCTCTGGACTGAAGCTGACGCAGGGTCACCAATCGTATATAAACGATGCGATAGCGATAAAGAAGAAGCTTATTACGTAGCTCAGGAGATTGATCTGCTTTCAGGGGCGAAAGATTGCAGCTACGATGATTTTGCCGTGCTTTACAGAACAAACGCACAATCCAGGCTTTTTGAGGACGCTTTGAAGCGCAGACATATACCGTATCAGATACTCTCAGGCTTCAGTTTTTATGAGCGTAAGGAAACAAAGGACATGATATGCTATCTGCGCCTTGTAGTCAATCCGGCAGATGACCTGGCATTAAGGAGGATTATAAACGAGCCGAAGAGAGGCATAGGTCCGACAACGCTGGGTAAGCTGGAGACTCTGGCGAAAGTTAACGGGCAGTCTCTTTTCGATACCCTTTCTCAGGAAGAAGTTATATACAGCCTGCCCGCCAAGGCATCTGTTTCGGTAAAGTCAATGATGGATGTGATGAAGCTATGCCAGCAGGAAAAGGACAACCTGAGAGTTTCTGATATTTATGACAATCTTCTGGTGAAGACAGGCTACCTTAAGGCCCTTGAGGATGAAAACACTCTGGAGGCTGAGAGCCGTATCGAAAACCTGCTGGACTTTAAATCGTTCATTTACGATTTTGAAGAGGAAAAGGCTGCAGCCGATGAAAAAGCCACTTTGGAAGAATTTCTGGAAAGGGTTGCGACGGACAGCGATACTGACAAATATGACAATGAATCGGGAAAGGTTACACTGATGACCATGCACAGCGCCAAAGGGCTGGAATTCCCGGTGGTATTCATGCCGGGTATGGAGGATGGATTATTCCCGGGTCACAGAGCGATGGACAGCGAAAACGGTATAGAGGAGGAACGCAGGCTTTGCTATGTGGGAATGACCCGTGCCAAGGAAAAGCTTTTCCTTACCAGTGCAGCATATCGTGTGCTCTATGGACATGGTGAATATACCAGAGAGTCCACTTTTTTGAGAGAACTTGATAAATCACTTCTGGATAAGGACGGTGACAGTATTTATGAACCGTCAAGGAGAACTGACAACAGGTTGGGAGTTGACACAGGAAGCTTTGATGGATATAGTCAAAACCCACCGTTCAGACCATATAATTTCGACCCGCTTAAATATGCCAAGCAGTCAGTCAAAGAATCGGCTGCGGGAAGTGCTGAGGATTTCATTGAGGGAGACCAGGTCACCCACGGAAAGTTCGGTCATGGAATAGTCGTGGACGTTGACGCGAAGACGGTAACCGTTGCTTTCGACGAAGGCGGTACCAAAAAGCTGGCCAAGGGAATCGCGCCATTGAGGAAGGTTTGATGATATGGATAAAAATGAAAAACAAAGTAAAATAGAACAGATGCAGAACCTCATAGTTCTGCTCAATCAGGCATCCAGGGCCTATTATCAGGAAAGCCGGGAAATCATGTCTAACCATGAATACGACAGGCTTTATGACCTGCTGGAGTCCCTGGAAAAAGAAACAGGTGTGACTTTGTCCAAGAGCCCGACCATGAGGGTAGGATATGAGGTGCTTTCTGACCTGCCAAAGGAGAAACATCCGCAGAAGATGCTTTCCCTGGACAAGACCAAGGATGTGGAACAGCTTAAGAACTGGCTGGGCAGTCAGGATGGTGTTCTGTCCTGGAAACTTGACGGTCTGACTATCGTTCTGACATATGAGGAGGGAAAGCTCGTAAAGGCGGTTACAAGAGGAAACGGCGAAATAGGTGAGGTTATTACGGCCAATGCCAGGGCTTTTTCCAATCTGCCTGTTTCCATTCCTTTTAAGGAAAGGCTGGTTCTCCGGGGAGAGGCGGTAATTTCCTATCCGGATTTTGAAAAGATAAACGAGACAATTACTGATGAGGGAGCCAAATACAAGAACCCGAGAAATCTCTGCTCCGGATCTGTAAGGCAGCTTAACAGTGCAGTGACTGCGGAGCGCCATGTAAGGTTTTATGCTTTCGCACTGGTGTCTGCCGACGGTATGAAGTTCGCAGAGAGAACTCAGCAGTTTGAATGGCTTGCGCAGCAGGGATTTGCGGTGGTTCAGCACAAGAAGGTGACGGCTTCAGATCTTGAGGTGACAGTGCAGTGGTTTGCTGACGAAATACTGGATAATATCAATCCTTCCGACGGTCTGGTGCTCAGCTACAATGATATCGCCTACGGACAGTCCCTGGGAACAACTGCGAAGTTCCCGCGCGACTCCATAGCTTTTAAATGGCGGGATGAAATCAGAGAAACAACTCTCAAAGAAATAGAATGGAGTGCATCCAGAACGGGTCTTATAAATCCTGTGGCTATTTTTGAACCTGTTGAGCTGGAAGGTACCACTGTCAGCAGAGCTTCGGTTCATAACATAAGTGTAATGCGTGAGCTCAGATTGGGAATAGGCGATACAATTAAAGTTTATAAGGCTAATATGATAATTCCGCAGATTGCTGAGAATCTGACAGGAAGCAACAGCGTGCGGATTCCGCAGGAATGTCCGGTATGCGGAGCACACACGGAGATTCACGACGAAAACGGTGTACAGACATTAATGTGCCCTAACTCTGAATGTCTGGCGAAGCAGATAAAAAGCTTTACCCATTTCGTATCCAGAGACGCTATGAACATAGAGGGGCTTTCTGAAATGACCATAGAGAAGCTCATAGCACGCGGCCTGATAAAGGAACTGGCAGATATTTTCCATGTAGAGAAGTACAAGGACGAAATAGTGGAGATGGAAGGTTTCGGTGAGAAATCATATGCCAACCTGCGTGACTCCATCGAGAAGGCCAGAAACACCACCGCACAGCGGTTTTTATATAGCCTTGGCATTCCTAATATAGGAACAGCCAATGCCCGTATTATCGTTCGTCATTGCCGGAATAACTGGAAGAAGGTGCAGAATCTTTCTAAGGAAGAGCTGATGACCATCGACGGCATAGGTGAGATTATGGCCGATGCTTATGTCAGATTTTTCGCTGATCCGGTCAAAGCACATATTGTGGAGGACCTGCTTAAGGAGGTTCACCTAGACGAGGATTTCGAGGCGGTTGGCACGGCATTGGAAGGCATGACCTTTGTAATAACCGGTTCCCTGAACCATTATGAAAACAGAGATGCTCTCAAGGCAGAAATAGAAAAACAGGGCGGCAAGGTGGCAGGATCAGTAAGTGCTAAGACAAGCTGTCTGATAAATAACGATCTGCTTTCCCAATCAGGAAAGAACAAAAAGGCCAAGGAGCTTGGCATTAAGATAATAGATGAAGAAACCATTATGAAATGGCTGGAGACAGGAGTGACAGAATAAATGCAAGTGCTTAAAGTAGGAAAGCTTGACAGCGATTTACTAAAGAACGCAGTAATAGACAGAATAAGCCTCAAGAGACCTGAGGTACTGGTCCGTGCCGGAGTAGGCGAGGATTGTGCCGTGATTGATTTCGGCGAGTACGAGTGTGTGCTTTCTACGGACCCCATCACGGCAGCAGTAAGTGAAATAGGCCGCCTTGCCATCCATATTTCATGTAACGATATTGCATCCAACGGCGTGGAGCCCGTAGGGATACTTCTGGCGGTCATGCTGCCTGAGGGAAGTACTGAGGAGGACGTGAAGACTATTATGGGACAGGCTGCAGATGCAGCCGAGGCCTGCAATGTGGAAATCATAGGCGGTCATACTGAGGTAACGCCCGCTGTGAATAAGCCTGTAATAGTGTCTACAGCTATCGGGCGTGGTATTCGCGGATATTCTGCCTCAGCTGAAAATATCCAGGTTGGGGACTCAATAATTATGACCAAAACGGCGGGCCTTGAGGGGACCGGTATAATTGCAGGAGATTTTGAAGCTGAGCTTAAGGCCGTGCTTACCGATGACGAGCTCGAAGAAGCCAAAACTCTTCTTGACAATGTCAGTGTAGTGCGTGACGGAACTGTGGCAGGTGCTGTAGGTACCCACGGAATGCATGATGTGACAGAAGGAGGAATCCTGGGAGCTATATGGGAAATGTGCCAGATTGCAGGCGTAGGTGCAGAAATCCATAAGGATGCGGTGCCTGTAAACCCTGTTACCCGTAAAATCTGTGATCATTACGGAATCAATTTCATGCGCCTTATTTCCAGCGGTTCGATGATAATCATGGCACCACCGGAGAAGAAAAATGAAATAATAAAGAAGCTTGAGGCGGTGGGAGTGGCCGCTTCCGAAATCGGCAGGATTACAACGCCTGAGGAAGGTCTGGTGCTGGTGGAGAGTTCCGGTACGTGTGAAAAGCGTGTGGCCATCGATCCGCCGGGTCCGGACGAGCTTTATAAAGTGGTGAAATAAATAAAAAACGGATGGACAATGTAAAGCAATCCATCCGTTATATTTATATAGCTGCCACAATCATAGCCAGTATCAGCATATGCACAGGATAGAAGGCATAAAAGCCGTATTGAAGCGCTTTGCTGCTCCGGCCCTTTTTACCGTTATACATCCATATTAAGAGAAGGGACAGCACTGCAAAGCCCTGGGTCGGGAAGTCGAATGACAAAGAACCGATGGCCAAAGGAAGGGTGCGTCCCATTATAGCGAAGCAGTTTATATACACCATTCCGGCGAGCTGTGCCAGAGGAGCCAGGCGGAATCCGCGGCACAGGTAAAATAATATTATGGTAAGAACACCGGTCATTCCGTAGTCAGTAAAACCTATACCGGCGGCAAGTACACACAGAGCAGCCTTAATGATGCCGAGAATAAAGGCTTTGACTTGTGATGAATTCCAGCTGCGAAGAGAACGGCCGCTGCAGTCTATTCGGATACTGTCCAGAGATTTAATGGCCAGAAGCCCAAGAAGCAGAGTGAACATCACATTCTGGTGGAAGGGATATATAACCGAGCTGGCGTACATAAGGTTAAAAGGAATTTCCGAAATGAGTGCAAATATAAAAAGTCTGCGTGCATACTTTTTAAAGTCCGACGTGTGAAAAAACCCTTCTGCTATCTGAAAAGCAAATATGGGGAAGGCCATTCTGCCCGCATAAGTAAGCCAGTCGCTGCCGGGAATTACTGTAGCCCAGGCGTGGTCCATGAGCATCAAAATACAGGCTATTAGCCTGAGTGTGTTTGCATTTATAAGTCCGAAAGATTTGATATCGTTGTTAACTGTTTGTGTTTCCATAAATACCTCCCAAAATTCTTTACTGAAATATTTTAACATAACATAGCTTATATTTACAAGAAAATTATAACTCTACGTTAAGTATGTTGCGTTTGCTCCGAGGAATTGGTAAAATTTTAATCCAGAAAGGGTTTAAGGAGGCAAAAGCATGGATTATAAAAAAACGGGTAATCTCATACAGAAGATCAGAAAAGAGAGAAATATGACCCAGATGGAACTTGCCGAGAGATTGGGAATCACTGACAGGGCCATATCAAAGTGGGAAACGGGAAGAGGATTTCCAGACGTATCGTTACTGGAGCCTCTGGCGGAGATACTTGGTATATCTGTGACGGAGCTTCTGGATGGAGAACAGGCAGAGGGGCGTGAGATAACTGCAGATGCTGCAGAGGAAGCGGCCATCAGAGGAATAAAAACATACCTTGGCGTCAGCAACAGAAAGGTCAGAATACTTTGGGCAGTTCTGGCGGCTATGATGGTTATTCTGGCCATGGTGGGTGTATGGGAATATGTAAGATACAGCCGGAAGCCTATTGATTTCCAGGAGGATAGTCTGGACTTCGGTCACATAGTCTATATAGATGCGGGCAAGGAAAAATATGAATTCAATCTGGATGGTCCTCTGGGCAAAGAACTTAAGGGGCAGATACTTGCATATCTTAAGAATGAGATGATGCAGGGTACGGAACTGGCAGGCGGACCTGAGGGAGGACGCGGCGACAAAACCACTCAGGTACAGCTGACCGGCCTGATTTCATTTTACAGTGACTGCTATTACGACCACAAGAGTGATAAATACTATAAACTCAACTGGATGGAAGACCCTTTCCGGAAGATGACCGGACTCTGCGAAGATCTGCTCAACGATATATCTTATGAATATACAGGCTCCACCCACTTTGAAAACAAGGGCTGCACTCTGGATGTAAACTGCAATCCCACCGAAAAGCCTATGGAACTGATTATAGATTACTATCGTCAGCTGATAGATGAGCCTAGGGATGAGGAGCAGCTCAACTGCTACAGAAGCTATACTATAGACGAAATTGTCAGAATAACGCCTGATGAATATCAAAATATACATGAGTTTACTCGGCATATTGCAAAGGAAATACCGTATAGAAGGTTGTATAATTATCGGGTATATAAAGTAAAGGTTTCATTTAAGGACACTCCTGAATATAGAAAGCTTGGTTCTCAATACCCTGAAGGAACTTACCAGCTACTGTTTATGGCGGGAAGAAGTGTTTCCGGTGAGAGAATGGAAATACAGGAGGAATATGTGTCTATGCTCGGTCAGGTGAAGCAATAAGGATTTACCTGATTGTATTGACCTGACCTTAAAAACATGTTATAATGTCATACGTAAAAATTGCCTTTAAAGAGCTCCGCCCGGCATGGTTTGGGTCCTGCGCAATGGGATGCCGTGAACCTTGTCAGGTCCGGAAGGAAGCAGCAATAAGCGGAAGTTCTTATGTGCCGCAGACTAGCCTTCTCCAACGCCTGCGAAGCTCTCTAAGGGCAATTTTTTTAGACTGCGCCAAAAAAGGAAAAGAGCATATGACCAGTGTCATTCAGACAGGACAGAATGCGACAGAATGCTGTTGTAAAAAACTGAAATTCTTCAGAATTCTACAACATACGCCGCTCTGAACCTGGGCATGAGGCCAGTAGAAACACAATTGTGGGGGTAAAAAGATGTACACCGCGTTATACAGGGCTAGAAGACCTGAAGTTTTCGATGAAATTCTGGGACAGCAGCATATTGTAAAAATTCTGAAGCATCAGATTGCAACAGACACGGTGAGTCATGCTTATCTTTTCTGCGGGACCAGGGGAACAGGCAAGACAACTACGGCAAGAATCCTGGCTAAGGCGGTGAACTGCCTGTCAGATGGAGAACGTCCCTGCGGACATTGTGCGAACTGCATGGCAATCAAAGACGGAACCTTCATGGATGTTATCGAAATCGATGCTGCTTCCAACAATGGTGTCGACAATATAAGGGAACTCAGAGAAAGCGTCAAGTATCCGCCAGCCATAGGTCGGAAGAAGGTATACATCATAGATGAGGTGCACATGCTTTCCACAGGAGCTTTTAATGCGCTGCTTAAGACTCTGGAGGAGCCGCCGGAAAACGTAATGTTTATTCTGGCCACGACAGAACCGCAGAAGCTTCCGGCAACTATACTTTCAAGGTGCATGAGGCTTGACTTCAAGCGGGTACCTCAGAACATTCTTATGGAGGGGATGAGGCAAATCTGTATTGACAAAGGTGTGGAGATAACTGAAAGCGCACTTAAACTTCTGGCCAACTGCGCCGACGGCTCGGTTCGTGACGGACTGAGCATTCTCGATCAGGTTCTGGCTTCCGGAGAAAAGACGGTGGACAGAGACAATGTGCTGGAATATGTAGGCGCTGCAGGCGAAGACTTTTTTATCGACCTGACCGAGCTTGTTTCACTGAAAAAAGTGGCTGAGGCCCTGGTGCTTCTTGACGGGGTGCTGGCCGACGGTAAGGATGTGAAGCAGCTTATGAAGGACTGGACAGCACATTACCGCAACCTGATGATAACCAAATTCATAAAGAATCCGGAGGATATACTGAACATGTCCACAGAAAACATACGTCGTGTTCAGGAACAGAGTATGCATATTTCCCTGGAGGAGATAAACGATGCCATTATAAGGCTTTCTAAAACAATAAATGATGCACGATGGTCTACACAGCCGAGAATATTGCTAGAGCTGGCCATAGTATCCATAGCTTCGGGTCTGGATGAAGAAACTGCGCTTGTAAAGCATGAGAGAAGGATCCCGATAAGAGCAGCAGAGCCTGTTTTTGCAGAAAGCAGGTCACCGGTACCGATGCAGGAAGATACACCTGTGCAGGTGGATAAAAGGGAAGATCAAGCTGTACAGGCGAATAAGCCGCCGGCGGTTCAGAACCGAACTGATACTGCAGTTATGGAGCAGTCAGCAGAAAATGAAGCTCTTTGGCATGCCGTTTTTGAGGAAGGAGAGGATGGAGCAGGAAGCTTTAATCTTATCAGAAACGGCACAGTACTTACAGAAGTCGGTGATAAAAATTTCATCGTTATAGCCAAAAATGACTTTACGAAAAAATATGTGATTCAGAAACAGCAGCAGATCGAGTCTATAATGAGCCGAAGACTCGGAAGACCCGTGCGGATGCTCTGCTACCAAGAAGGAGAGCCTGTTCCGGGAAGAAGTATGGCTGCAGCAGGAAGCAGTGCAGTTAAGGCAGGCGGAATGCAACAGACTGGTGAAATTGACAGTATCGAGGATATGGCTAAAAAGGCCAGTGAGATTCTCGGAATGGATATAGAAATCGAATAAAAACGGAGGAAATAAAATGGGAAAAGGTATGAGAGCAGGCAAGAAACCATCGTCAGGCATGGGTGGAGGCAGCATGCAGAAACAGCTTCAGCAGATGCAGGCAATGCAGAGAAAGATGGAAATGATACAGGCTGAAATCGACGAAAAGGAAGTTGAGACTACGGCTGGCGGCGGTGCTGTAACCGCAGTTATAAATGGTAAAAAAGAAATCGTAAGACTGGAAATCAAGCCTGAGGTAGTGGATCCTGATGATGTGGAAATGCTTCAGGACCTGATTATAGTTGCTGTAAACGAAGGCCTCAGACAGATTGATGAGATATCAAGTGCAGAGATGGGCA
>JALFXR010000165.1 GCA_022787405.1 Bacillota bacterium | reverse complement strand
TCTGCCAGTATCCAGGCGGCAATCAGAAGCACTGCTAACCCATTGGAAATATGTCCGTAAATCAGCATTGCAAAAATACCAATGAATCCTGCAAGGAACACTATAGTAGTCAGGTAGAACTTCTCCACCTTTCTTATTGCTGCGCTGAGAGCCTCATCAAACCACTGTGTTTTAAGCTTCTTTACTATGTACTTGGCCCATCTGAACTGAACGTTAGCCAGATAGATGCAGCATTTAAAATCGTCAAAGGAAGCCTTTTCTGTCGGAATCTCCTCGGCAAACAGTTCCTTTCTCATGTCTCCGTAAAAAATCTGAGCACGGATAATCACTCCTTCACCCATGACTGAATATGAAGGTGTTTCTCCTTCGTCATATTCAATAACCAGAAGCTGTCCCGCAGATATCATATGACTCTCTCCGCCGCAGGTTACAACCCCGTATCCTTCTTTGCAGTAAAGGGCATGGGTCGCCAGTGGCAGCTGAGTGTCGAAAGTTGAAGCGAAAATTTTTTTCTCTGCCTCAGGATATAAAAGGTCCAGATATCCTTCGTTCCCCTTTCTGACCATCAGGTTAAAATCGGTTATCTTGCCAAAGCTCCTGGTCTTCCATGCTCCGTCAAAACGGTCCTGTTCCAGTTCCTTGAGACGTGCGACACGTTCTCCTTCATAGCTGAGAACCACTTCGCCATCAAGCACCATCAGGACTCTGTCGTAGTCAGGCAGTTTGGAAAAATCAGATTCATCCGTCTCCACTGTTGCCGAGCTGAGTCTCCAGACAAAATTTCTGTCCAGATATTTACTCTCCGCCGGGTAAATGGCAAGTTCTTTAGTCTGACCGCCTGTCCACCGGCTTGTATTATAATTTTCTTCTTTTAAAAGATAGCTTTTCATTCTTCTCTTCCCGTTTTTCATAAAATGTATTGAGCAAGCTTTACACTTTCAGTATATCATATTCTGGTCCTTTACGGTAAAAAACTTGTAATAACCAGGTCTATAATGTATAATAATCTTGGATATATTAACACATTCTTAACAAGAAGGAGGGCAACTTTATGTATAGAGCCGATGGTTACCGCGTTCGCGGCAACGATGCCATGTATGAACTGGTACCTTATATCATGCCTTACCGCTATGACGCTTCCAACTCAGTTACTGTAGACATAGATCTGGACTTGATGCAGGATTATATAAAGAAATGCCGCAAGAAAGGCATAAACATGAGCCATATGAGCATTATTATCGCCGGGGCTCTGAGAATAGCGTCTCAGAATCCTTTTCTCAACCGGTTTGTAATGAACAGAAAAATCTATGCACGCAACCACTTCTGCGTGTCCTTCGTAACATTACAGCCGGGCAAGACAAGCGATACGGTAAACAAGCTGTACTTCAACCTGGACGACGATATTTTCACGGTAAATCAGAAAGTTCAGGAGGCTATAGAGCGTACACAGCAGCCTACATCCCAAAACGCGCTGGATAAACTGATGGCAAGCCTTTTGCGAATTCCTTTCCTTGTAGGTGCCGCAGTAGGTGTTCTTAAATTTATTGACAAGTATTTCACTCTGCCGTTTTCCATTATAAACGCCAGTCCTTTCCATACAAGCCTTTTTATAACCAATCTTGCTTCCATAAGGACAAACGCCATCTATCATCACCTTTATGAATTCGGAACCACCGGAATATTTATCTCCATGGGTCAGCCGGAAAAAAAGGTCGAGAAAAACGGTGAGACAGTAGAGGAAACTAAAATAATGCCTCTTGGTATCGTTACTGACGAGCGTATCGCCAACGGCCACTACTACGGCCGCTGCTTCAGAGAGCTTAACAGATACTACAGAAACCCTGAATTGCTGGAAATACCTCCAGAACAGGTGGTTAAAGATCCCGATGTGAAGAAACGAAATCCTAAATTCATAGTTAAATGAGGTGATACAAATGGACAGGAAAGAACAAGCAATCAATTTACATAAGCATGGTTTCAACTGTGCACAGTCTGTGGTCTGCTCCTTCTGTAATGTTATGGGTGCAGATCCTGTAGAAGCTTTCAGAATGTCCGAGGCGCTGGGCTTCGGAATGGGTACAATGGGTACCTGCGGCGCTGTAAGCGCCATGGCAATAGTGGCAGGACTTAAAATCAGTGACGGTAACCTTGATCATCCCGGCACGAAAAAGGAAAGCTATCAGATGATGCAGACCCTTATCAAGGAGTTTGCAGATAAAAACGGCTCCATCATATGCCGTGAGCTTAAAGGTGTGGATACCGGAAAACCCCTCAGAAGCTGTGATGGATGTATTACAGATGCAGTAGAACTTCTGGACAAACATCTGCTGGGACTGTAGGAGGGTTTGAAATGACGAAAAAGGGAACAGATATAGTTTCATATATTACTATAGTGGGATGGGTTATCGCCCTTCTTTGCGGTACCCGTGAAGAATCAAAGTTTCATCTTAACCAGTCTCTGGTACTAATCCTTGCCAACATTATATGGGGAGTTATAGGCAAGGTCCTGGCATTTATACCCATCATCGGATGGCTTGCTATCCCTATCGGCTATCTGATTATTTTCGTGTTATGGGTTATGGGACTTGTTTATGCCCTGCAGGGTCAGGAAAAAGCAGTACCCCTTATCGGGGGTCTGAAGATTTTGAGTTAAAAGTGCATAACTTAATTAAAATTCTAAAATGTAAACCGGATTTTTTAATTATCAACGGTTTACAGGTTTATCAGGTTTACTTTTTTCCCGATTGTCACTGGATTTTCCAAACCGACACAAGAAAAGTAAACCTGTTTTTTTAATTTCCAACACTTCTATGCATCGTCAGGTTTACTTTTCATTCATTTTCTCTCCCCTATATCCATGCCGCCCGCTTGCGAGTAAACCTTTTTCTGTACTTTTCAACGTTTCTCGGGATTTGAGGTTTACTTTTGTCAGATTTAAAGCTCAAAAGTGCTTCAGACTGCTCCATGGGTAATGTCTGATTACAGCATCCTGTTCTGCACAGTACCTTCCATCCATTTGGCAACATTGTCGAATACGATTTCCGTTCTTCTGTCTATGGATTCAACAGTAGCAAATCCTACATGGGGCGTACATACCGCATTCTTTGCATGAAGCAGCGGATAGTCCTCAGGCAGCGGAGGTTCTCCATCGAATACGTCGATGCCTGCGCCCGCCAGTCTGCCTTCGTTGAGAGCCTCTGCAAGGGCAACATTGTCCACAACAGGTCCTCTTGAAGTATTTATGAGAATTGCGTTCTTCTTCATGAGAGCGATTTTCTCTCTGCCGAGAAGATTTCTGGTCTCATCTGTAAGAGGTGTATGAACAGTTACGATATCACTCTTGGACAGAAGCTCATCCAGACCCACATAACAGATTCCCTCTGCCTCAGCTTCACTTCGCACTGTTCTGCTGTAACCGAGCAGGTGACATCCGAAGGCTTTAAATAGCCTTGCTGTAGCCATGCCGATTCTGCCTGTGCCGACGATACCCACAGTCCTTCCGCGAAGTTCGTGACCCACAAGTCCATCTTTGGTGCCGCCCTTTCTTATTACATTGTTGACTGCACTTATGTTTCTCAGGCAATCCATAGCCAGGCCCACACTGAGCTCAGCTACGGCATCGTCGCAATACCCTGCAGCATTGGAAATATATATTCCTTTCGCCTGGCAGGCAGCTTTGCCGATATGATCTATACCCACAAAAGCAACAGATATGTACTTAAGCTTTTCACACTTTTCTATAACAGCTGCTGTCAGCGGATGATTGGCCATAATGATAACATCCGCATCTTTCACTCTCTCAATCTGCTCCGACTCGTCGGCAGCAAGAGTGTAATAAGGTGTGAACTCATGACCTGCGGCGACAAAAGGTCTCGCAAGACTTTCAATTTTTTCTTTTGGAACTCCAAGAGGTTCCAGTAAAACAATTTTCATTATTTTCTCCTCTTTTCATGGGTAAGTTATTATGATACATCTAATCTCTGCTCTTGTAGTACAGCATGCAGTGGCAATATCCCTCGAATTCAGGGTCTGCAATCTGATTTCTGAATTCCTGGCATATGCACTTGTTTTCTTCGGTTTTCTCGAAACGGCAAGGACAATAACCGCCCTTCCGTTTAAGTCCCTCTTTAATGTTTGCTACAAGTTCTTTATCCTCATTGAGTCTTACTGCCATTTTTTTCTCTCCTTTTATTTATTTCTGATCTGCCCCTGCAAAGACTCCCGTACGCTTAATGCCCTTGTACATAAGCCATCCCAGGAGCCCGCAGGAAATGATTTCTCCTGCACCGACGGTGGCCATAAAGTACCAGTAGCTTCCCTCAAGACCGTAGACGTATTGCAGTACCAGAGGCACTATAAGTGAATTGCTCACAATGGGAAATACCGGTCCTAATACAGGCCTTCTGCGCCCTATATAATATGTTCCCAGTGCTCCAATCAGAGTTGCCAGCGATCCGAAAACTATATCCCACAGTGCGCATCCCGTAAGCATATTGGCAAGCACGCATCCTATGGTAAGCCCCGGTACTGCCGCCCATGTAAACAGCGGCAGGATGGTAAGCATCTCTGAAAGACGCACCTGGATGGCACCGCTGGCCAGTCCCGCCATGTTAGCGGCAAAAGTCAGCACCACGTAGAGAGCGGCAATCAGTGCCGCCCAGGTCAGGTTAAGTGTTTTTTTGTTCATTTTTCTGTCTCCTTTAGTTTTGTTTATAGTGAGGAAGGTCTCGAACTCACTTTGGTTTTCCGGAAGACTGACTTCAGGGTTTTAAATACTTTTTCCCTGAGCCATCTTGCTTCTCAGAAACCTCCTCCTGTATTTCAGAACAGCATAGTTGCTGATTCTGTTAACATAGATAGGGTCAAAAACCCCGCCTGCAATGCCGACCACGAACTGGCCCTGCAGGAACTTCGTGTATATCATCTCCTCAGAAAGGCATCGGGATGTAGCACGCATCTGCTCTTCCTTATCTATTTTCCATCCGCCGATTTCGTCTCCGTTGGCGGCGATGTAGTCAATAATATCATTTAACTCGCTGTTTTTAGCGATAAATTCATCCTCGTCGCACATTGCGGCTTCTATAACCTTAAGTATAAAAATCTTTTCTTCATCGCTCTCATACTCGTATCCGAAACTTAATGCCACCTCGTACACGCTTTTCAGAACCATGGCAATAAAGAGCGGTATATCGGGAATACCGGCACCAACCAGACCCAGACCGATGCCTTCCACACTGGAAATCATCAGGTTTGCAGCCTTGGTCGACTTAGCCCTTTTGGTGAAGGTCCTGGCCGACTTCTTGTTGTTCATAAGTTCATGGGCATAGGTATCCACCTTAAAGTCGGCCTTTTTTTTATCTTTATTATAAGTTTTTTCAATTATACCTGTGCCCTTTTCGAAAATCACCTGAAATCCCTTAAAAAAGGCGGCATTGAGGGTACCACTCAATTTATCCGGTATAAAGCGGTCCAGTTTCTTTACCAACACAGATGTGGGGCCTTCTTTTCTCCGGGCGATAAATTTTTCTTCCTTCCTGGCAAGATCATGCCATTCCTGTTCCCATGGTGTCTTCTTTTTTAATGCTGCCATCTTTATCCCCCTTTCCAAAAAATCTCCTTCATTCCATTTTTTTATTATACCACTCTTTCACGTAAAAAACAAATTTGTTACATTCAATTCCCTCAAATATGACAATGCCGGGTGGCGGTCAACGGCCTGATATGCCGAGCTAACCATCAAGGTTAATGTCGTATGAAAGTCCTTTTTAAGACTTTTCATACGACATACCGCTACAAAATCCCCGTAACCATCATTGTCGAAACAATCTCTGCCGCTTCGTACACGTTTTCTTCCTGGGATTTACCAATCGGCACCCATTCCCTCAAGTTATTAAGTGCTTCCCCGTTATTGCCTGTAATCATGGAAAGTTTTTCGCAGGTTTCGAAGCTGTCACATTCACCGCAGGTTACGAAGCCCTTGCCCAATGCACATTTTCGGATCTCACACATGCTCTCACAGAACGGCGTCTTCAGTCCTTCCACATTGCATCCTTCACAGTTTATCATTTCCATTGTTATCTCCACTCCGTTGAGCTCGCTCCAAAGCTTTGCCACCTTATCGCGAAGCACATCATCGTTTTTCATTGTTGCAGTCCTTGCATCACATTTGCTGCAGTCAAGTCCGCAGCAGGCTATAAGTTTACTCATCTGACTTTCCTTTCTCTTTGAAAAATTGATTTTATGTCAGCCCTATATTCTTTTTGGCAGAAATGTATCACTAATTCTTTCGCTGACGCTGCAAATGCAAGAATGCATATTGCCTAGCTATATACGACACCTGTTGATACCGCAAGAACATAGGAAAACAGGCCGTCCTCCAGTCTTCCGATGCTGTTTGCTACTTTGACAGAGGTTCCTAACATTGCCCATGCACCAACGACGAAAGCAACCAGCAGTGCAGTTAATGTGCCGTTAATCCATTTTATAATCGTTTTCTTTTTATGATTCATAATCTGTGTCCTCCATGACACCGCCGTCCGCATCGGCTGTCTGTGCTTTCCATATAGAGGTTTCGACCATATCGGTTTTTATAATTACCTCTTGGATATATCCCTCTGTCGGGATTGTTATATCAAAGTCTCCTGTTTCAAAAAAGCCAAACAGGGCGCTGAATCTGAAACCCACATAGAGTTTGCCATCATGTTCCTCGGAATAGTAACCGCAGAAGCCCTCGGGGAAAGAACCAGGATAGAATCCGGTCATATGCACGGCATTCTCGCTGACCTCCACAGAGTCAATGCCTGCACCCTGACAAGCGCGGAAACCGACTAGCTTCCATCCATAACGTCCGGCGATGAAAATTACCGTCATAATCACAGCAATGACCAGCATAATAATCAGTATTTTTTTCAATGCTTTCATTTCTTTTTCTCCTAATATGTAATCGGCGTGCGGAACAGTGCACTCAATATGCAGTCCGCTATAAGCACAAGCAGCAGTACCAGGCAAACGACATGAACAGTTTCCGATAGTCCCATAGGCGAACTCCAAAGAAATATATCCCGGCAAAGCCGATGATGTACTCCACAATCCCTGTCACCAGGGCGCATATCAAAAACAGCAAGACAGGCTGTTTCTTCATCGGCTTCATAGCGTAGATTCCCAGGGCACCAATTCCATAGATGGGCAGCCACGGTCCGTACAGAATACCCCTGTTACTCAGCAATCCTTCCGTAATCCAGTAGAAGATTTCCTCGTAAAACCAGCCCGAAAGACAGCCAGCCAAAAAAATCAAAAAGAGATAACATAGCCTGTCTATTCTTTGTTTATTTGTCATTCTTTTTTTCCTTTTTAACAAAAGTACCGATGACCAGCCCGATCAGCATGCCAAGAGACATTCCGAGTCCGATATCTACAACTCCCGACGCTCCCAATGCAGAGCCCATACACATTCCCAGGCACATTCCCTCTGTGCCATAGTCATCGCCTTTATCTTCTTTCTTTTTCTTACCTGCATGTCTGGCAAAGAACACAGCCAGCAGCAGCCCGATTGCAATCCACGGCAGCGCCGCGTGAATAAAATCAAATAAATCTTTCATAATATGTTACACTCCCTCAATCCTGCTTCCAGGGTCTTTTGTGTCCGTGCCAGCCTCTTTCCTCCCAGTAGGAGTAATCCGGCTCCATAGGCGGGAAATGCTTATGGGCAAAACGCATAAGGCAGAACCACCTCTTGCCGCGGCTGTTCATGCCATTCCTGCCCGCATTTCTGCATATTGCATCTGACAGCTTGTCAGTTTTTTTATGTATTTTCCTAATAATCCCCTCTTGAATCTCCCCGGGCGCGCCAGCCTGTACGGCCACATCGTATTTATATATCCTGGCAATTCCCCACATTTCCAGGCTGTCAGCCATGTCCTTCACCGTGCTTTTCATACCGCCCCCTGCAGCGGTGGCAATGACAACCGCCTGCTTTTTGCACATCTCAGTCCTCGGTCTGTGAACAACCCACCATGTACCGAAGTGGTCCAGAAAGCTCATCATCTGGCCGGATGCATGGTATACGTATACAGGGCTTTCCAGAATCAGCAGATCTGCATTGAGAACCGCCTCTGCAACAGGCTCAAGCTTGTGGTAATGCGGACAGTTGGTCAGGTCATTCTTAAAGCATGAATAACAGCCTCTGCATGGCTCGTCAAAATCTTCAGGCAGGAAAAATTCTTTTATTTCCGATTCTCCCTGTGCCCTATCTTTTACCTTTTCAGCCAGCTCATGTGCAATCATGTATGTGCTGCCTTTATGATTCTGTCCATGTATCAGAACTATTTTCATTTAGATACCACCTCCGTTTTTTTATGTTCATCCGAAAACTGCCTTATGTAAGCTTCGATTTTATCCATAATTTCCGGCTCTCTGCCAGGATCCCGGTCACACAGATGAATCATCATGGTGATAGGCGCGGTGTACTGAAAAGCAAGGAGTCCCGGATCCTCAGTTTCTAAAAGTCCTTTATCTGCCATTCCCGTAAATATTTCTGTGAAGCGCCCTTCGATGTTCGTTATGAAATACTTCGTAGCAAGGGCAGACATCCTTTCATCTCGAAATTGCTCCAGAGTAAGCAACCTTCGTACGCGCCTTACCGTTTCGTCATGGAGAGTGAAATCAATCTGACTCAGGGAAATTTGCCGGAACTCATCCCAATTTTCCGGAACAGCGGTGCCGGAAGCAGCCCTTGTGTGCTCTGAATAATATCTTTCTACATAATCAATCATGGCATTCCATAGAGCTTCCTTGCTCTCATAATGTTTGTACAGTGCCGGTTTTGTTATCCCAAGTAATGAGGCGATATCACGCAGCAGCGCACCATCATATCCCTTCTGCGAAAAAACAACCAAAGCAGCATTTAATATTTCTTCTTTGCTGGTTTTCATCCTCCCACCTCGCCTTTTTAAAAGTTACCCTTGAGTCACTTTTTATTATAGTTACCCAGAGGTAACTTGTCAAGCAAAAATTATGCAGCTCCTTTCGAAGCTGCACTTTATTCCGTTATATTCATTCTTCATCCGGTTCGTATTCCAGTATATCTCCCGGCTGACACTGAAGCACTTCGCAGATTGCCGCCAGTGTGGAAAACCTTATAGCGCTGATTCTGCCGTTTTTCATCTTTGACAGATTGACATTGGCAACTCCCACTCTTTCCGACAGTTCATTTAAACTCATCTTTCTGTCTGCCATCACTCTGTCCAGCCTTAGAACGATGTGTCCCATTGTTTTACCTCCAGTTAAAGTGTTTCGTCAGATTCCTGCTGCAGCTGTGCTCCGTATTTAAAAAGAGTACACAGGCATATTGTTACTACAAAAGCCACAATCGCACCGCCGTCCAGATAAAAGTTTATTCCTTCACTTGGCGTCAGAAGAGCTCGTGCCATAGCCTCAGCCACAGTTCCAATCAGAATCACAGGAATAAGTGAAAATCCAAAGGCATAAAGTCTTTTAACTGCAATATCCGTAAATGGCGTCTCACAACTTTCAAATTCTTTGAAAAGCCTTCTGAGCATAAACAGAGATACAGCTATGGCAGCAACATACACGATACCGCCGATAATCACCTTTATGATATTGTCTATTTCGTATACAAAATCATCTGTCTGCGCTTCTATGCTCTTCATGTTCCCCTCAGAGTGAATTACCGCTGTTGTATAATCTGCATTATTAATCGAGAGATCAATCCTCACCTGAGTATTCTCCGGCAGAATGCTTTCCATATCAGCCTCATCGGACAGATCCGGCATCTGATCTGACTCATAAGACAGACCGTCCACTATGCTTCCTACAAGTGTTCCCATCAGTGATTCATCTACCTGAATATTCGCTTTTCCCGACACGCTTACGGAAATTGCATCGTCAGGAAGTTGAGACAGATAAACTGCTGCAACTGATGCTGTTATCCCTCCTATAAGAACAATTACCAATAAAACAGTTACAACAATCTTTCCTATCTTTCCAAAGCCGTTTACTTTCTTTTTGATTTCGTTTTGCATATTAACATCCCCTTTTTATGATTATGATAAATAATTTAACGTTTATCGTTAAACATAATATATCATACCCATTGGTTACTGTCAATAGCAATTTATAAAATTCCGCCCACTGTGGTTAGCCTGCCATATGGAATTATCTTCATTAGACATATGAACCTACCTCCTGAGGCAAGCATACTACATTTTATAAAGGCATTCAATGAGACAGTTTTAATTTTTTTATTTTCATTTTTGCTCATTTTCTTTGCAAAAAGAAAAGAAAACATCCCTAAGAGAAAATAAATGGCATATTTTTTCCTATCGGCATAATGGTCCCTGAACCTGATTTTACTTTTTTAGCATAACCTTACTGGAATTTAATTAAAAATTTACATATCATTCCATCTATCTACGTTTTATTTTCAAAAAAGTCGTTTTTCTTTGCAAAAATACAAAAAAATCAGATAAAAAGAAAATTTCAAGCTTGGTTCTGAGTAAATTGCCGTTCTAATCAAAAAAAGTTGGCGTTTTTTAATTAGAACTCAAAAAACGCCAACATTTGCACAAAATTTTCCAGTAAATCGCCAGTGATACCTCTCGATGTACCGTTGCGGCATCAGAACTTACGATACTATCTTAAATCCCGCTTCTGTCAGGGCATCGCGGATCTGCTTTATCTGCTCGAAATCACGGGTCTCCATACCTATCTTGAGGAAGCAGCTGGAGATGGCCATGTTCGCATCGGATCGCTCGTGATGTACGCTGATTACATTGCCTCCACAGTTGGATACGATGGAGCTTACACCTACCAGCTGTCCCGGCTTGTCCTCCAAAGCAATCTGAAGCGTTGTGGTTCTGCCTGTTGTCACCAGACCTCTGGTTATTACTCGTGAAAGAATGTTTACATCTATGTTTCCTCCCGATACTATGCAGACAACCTTTTTTCCGGCAATAGGAAGCTTATTGAAAAGAGCCGCTGCAACGCTGACAGCTCCTGCGCCTTCAGCGATAAGCTTCTGTTTTTCTATGAGAGTAAGGATAGCCGTTGCGATTTCATCCTCGCTTACGGTTACCACATCATCCACATAATTATTTATTATTTCAAAAGTTCTGTCTCCCGGATGCTTTACAGCTATGCCATCAGCGAAAGTGGCAACACTGCTTAAGGTAACAGGCTTGCCCTCGGCACGGCTTTCTACCATGGAAGCAGCCTTTTCCGCTTGTACGCCATATACCTTCACGTTCGGATTCAGCTGCTTTACCGCACAGGCCACGCCGGAAACAAGGCCGCCGCCGCCGACAGGCACGATAATGGCATCCACTTCCGGAAGCTGGTCGAGAATCTCAAGGCCGATGGTTCCCTGTCCTGCTATAACCTCATCATCATCAAAAGGATGGATGAGAGTAGCACCTGTCTCCTCCTGAAGTCTAAGTGCTTCCTTATATGCATCGTCATATGCTCCCGGTACCAGTCTTACCTCTGCACCCAGAGCCTTTGTGGCCTCAACCTTACTGATAGGTGCTCCGTCAGGCATGCAGATGACACTCTTTATCCCCATCTTTGTAGCTGCCAGAGCTACACCCTGAGCGTGGTTTCCTGCACTGCAGGCAATAATTCCGGCTTTTTTCTGCTCATCTGTCAGCTGACTTATCTTATAGTAGGCTCCTCTCAGTTTGAAGCTTCCTGTCACCTGCAGGTTTTCAGTCTTGAGATAAATCTCTGCACCGCCGGACATGTCTCCCGAAAGCTTTTCCGAATAGATCAGGTCTGTACGTCTTGCGGCCTCCTTCAGCACGAAAGCGGCCTGGTATATTTTATCCAGCTTAACCATCAATGTTCTGTTCTCCTTCCAAGTAGTTGATAAATTGCTGTGCTGTTCTGCCTGAAACACCGCCGTGACGCAGCTCCCACGTGTTTGCTGCAAGTAGCAGCTTATCTCTTTCCATCTTTATTCCCTGCTTGGCAGCAAGGGTTTCCACGATTTCGTGATATTCCTGGCGATTAGGAATGGAGTAGTTTATCAGCACACCAAACCGTGCGGAAAGTGAAAGCTTTTCTTCCATTGTATCTGAACGGTGGATTTCACCGTTAAATTCCATATCATTTCTGTCATTCCAGGTTTCCTTTATGAGATGACGCCTGTTAGAGGTTGCGTAAATCAGAATATTGTCAGGTCTTGACTCTACTCCTCCCTCAATTACAGCTTTGAGGAATTTATATTCAACCTCATGCTCCTCAAAGGAAAGGTCATCTATAAAGATAATGAAAAAGTAATTTCTGTCTTTTATCTGTGCTATAACGTCGGACAGGTCTCTGAACTGGTGCTTGTAAATTTCAATCATCCGAAGACCCCTGTCGTAATACTCATTGAGTACGGCTCTGACACTGGTGGATTTACCCGTACCGCTGTCACCATAGAGCAGCACGTTGTTTGCAGCTTTGCCCTCTATAAAAGCCCTCGTGTTTGCCACGAGCTGTTTCTTCTGTATATCATAGCCAACCAGATCATCCAGCCTGATAGAGTCAGCATTGTTTATAGGAATGAAATCAAGACGGCCGCTGCCGCTGTCCCTCCTTATGCGAAAGGCTCTGTTTACACCGAAAAGCCCTACGCCATACCGCTTATAATGATCTGTTACCAGCCTGAATATCTCATTCTCGTCTTCTGCCGCTGCAATCTTAAGGCTCAATTCCTGAACCTTTTCGCTTACGTTTCGGTTGTAGACTCTTTCTCTTTTGGCTACAGCCCTGTAATTTGAAATCGTAGAAAAGCAGTCAATGCCAAGGTCTTTCTCTATAGGTCCGAAATCGAAATCAAAAAGAGCTTTGAAGACCCTGAAGTCCTGTTTTGCCAGATAATTTACCGTGCCGTCGTCACTTGCACCTGCCCTCTCGCAGGTGAGAGAAAAGGAGTTCTCATTGGAAATCAGCAAAAAAGTCAGATAGTTATGCCACAGGTTGGTATCAAACCCATAGGCGGTGGAAACATCCAGAATCCGCTTTATTTCTTTGTAAATGCGGGCTATCAGATCATCCTTTGCTGTCTCGCCTTTTTCCCATTGCCGGAAAATGCAGCTGAGAGCAGAAAGAATGCTGTCATCACCCAGATTGCTGTATATCAGCAGCTTAGACACCAGCTTGTGCATAACTGTCCTCCTTTTACTTTTTTCTATTAAATAGCGCTATTTTACCTCAACTCTCCAACCGTGCTTGTCCTCGATTCTGCCAAGTTGAATTCCAGTAACTGTGTCGTATATTTTCTGGCTCAGTTCTCCGATTTCTCCGTTTCCGATTACCATAACATCATCCTTGTAACGAAGCTTGCCTACTGGTGAGATTACAGCCGCGGTACCGGTTCCGAAAACCTCCTCCAGCTTGCCGTTCTTCTGTGCTTCCAGAAGTTCATCCACGGAAATCTTTCTTTCCTCTGTCGGGAGTCCCCACTCTCTGCAGAGTGTCAGTACGGAATCTCTTGTGATACCCGGCAGAATGCTTCCGCTAAGCATAGGTGTAACCACCTTTCCGTCAATCTTAAAGAAAATGTTCATGGCTCCCACTTCTTCTATGTACTTTCTTTCTACACCATCAAGCCACAGAACCTGTGAATAACCGTCATCATGAGCCTTTACCTGTGCTGCCAGGCTGGCTGCGTAGTTTCCGCCTGTCTTGGCGAATCCCATACCGCCGCGGACTGCTCTTACATAGTCGTCCTCAATCCAGATTCCTACTGGTGCCAGACCTTCTTCGTAGTAAGCACCGCTCGGTGAAAGGATTATAATAAACATGAAAGTTTCTGATACATCTACCCCCAGGAAAGGCTCTGTAGCAATTATGAAAGGTCTTACATACAGTGAAGTTCCCGGTTCAGTAGGGATCCAGTCTTCATCTTCTTTGACAACAGCCTTTACTGCCTGCACGAAATCCTCTACAGGAAGTTCAGGAATGCAGAGTCTCTTGTTTGTGCTGTTTGTACGTTTTCCGTTCATATCAGGTCTGAACAGATAGCTCTTGCCGTCGTCACCCTTATAAGCCTTGAGGCCTTCAAACATCTCCTGTCCATAGTGAAAAACCATGCTTGCAGGAGATAGCACCAGATCCTGATAAGGCACGATTCTCGGATCATGCCATCCCTTTCCTTTAGTGTAATCCATGATAAACATATGGTCTGTAAATACTTTTCCGAATCCCAGAGGTCCTTCCGGTTTAGCCTTTGGGCTTGTAGTTCTCGTTACTTTGATATCCAGCATTTTATTTTCCTCCCGGTCAATTCTTCTAAAGTCTTTCTATTATCTTTGCTGTCATCTCTTTGCAGGAAAGAGGCTCTGCGCCGCTGTTTCCCACAATGTCCGCAGTCCTGAAGCCTTCTTCAAGCACTGCATTCACAGCCTTTTCTATGCAGTCAGCTTCCTCCGAAAGATCAAAGGAATATCTGAGCATCATAGCCGCCGATAAGATGGTCGCCATAGGGTTTGCCTTGCCTGTGCCTGCAATATCTGGAGCGGAGCCGTGAATAGGCTCGTACATGCCGCACTTGCTGTCTCCAAGAGAAGCTGAAGGCAGCAGCCCGATAGAGCCCGTGATCTGAGATGCCTCATCAGAAAGAATGTCTCCGAACATATTTGAAGTAACAGCTACATCAAATCTGGACGGCTCCCTTACAAGCTGCATTGCCGCATTGTCCACGTACATGTGGCTTACTTCAACGTCAGGATACTCCTCTGCAATGCGGTTTATGGTTTGTCTCCACAGCCTTGAAGTTTCAAGGACATTGGCCTTGTCAATGCTGATAAGATTTTTTCTTCTCTTTCTTGCAGTCTCAAAAGCCACCCTCGCAATTCTTTCTATTTCCATTACGCTGTAGGCTTCCGTATCAAAAGCCTCTTCGCCGTAACTGCCTTTTCTCCTTCCTCTCTCACCGAAGTAGATTCCGCCTGTAAGTTCTCTTACGATTACAAGGTCAAAACCTTTTTCCACTATGTCAGGTCTGAGTGTGCAGGCTCCCATGAGAGCCGGATAAATTTTAGCCGGTCTCAGGTTGGTATATAATCCCAGGGCTGCGCGCAGTCCCAGAAGGGCCTTTTCCGGTCTCAGATCCGAAGGCACATTGTCCCACTTGGGACCTCCTACAGCTCCCAGCAGTACACTGTCGCTTTTTTTACATCCCTCTACAGTCTCTTCAGGAAGAGGTTTGCCGTATTTATCATAAGCACAGCCCCCTGCCAGATACTCAGTAAAGTTGAACTGGTGGCCGTATTTCTCGCCTACTTTTTTCAGGACTTCAACTGCTCCTTCAACGATTTCCGGACCGATGCCATCGCCCTTTACCAGTGCAATATTGTAGTTCATCTCTGGTCCTCCTTTGCAGCCTGTCTTTCCTTAAGATACTTGAGCAGGCCTCCCTCGTCGATTATGCGTGTAATGAATTCAGGGAAAGCTGCCGCCTGGAAGCTCTCTCCGGTAGTCTCGTCTGTAATTACACCCGTTTTAAAGTCCACAGAAACCTTGTCCCCGTTCTGTATCTTTGCCGCAGCTTCAGGACATTCCAGAATAGGGAATCCGATGTTTATGGCATTACGGTAAAAAATTCTGGCAAAGCTTGCTGCGATTACGCAGGAAATGCCGCTGGCCTGAATAGCCACGGGAGCGTGTTCTCTTGATGAGCCGCATCCGAAGTTGGCACCTCCTACCATAATATCACCCGGCTTTACCTTGTTCACAAAATCTATGTCGATATCCTCCATGCAGTGCTTCGCCAGTTCCTCGGGAGAAGGAGCGTTGAGGTATCTTGCCGGAATTATAACATCTGTATCGATGTTATCGCCGTATTTAATAACTTTTCCAGTAACCATTATGTCTCCTCCTTATAAATCCTGAGGTGAAGCCACCGTGCCTGCCACAGCAGATGCCGCTGCAACTGCCGGACTGGCAAGGATAACCTCGCTCTTTACATGACCCATTCTGCCTACAAAGTTTCTGTTGGTGGTTGCCACAGCTCTTTCGCCTTCCGCCATGATACCCATATGTCCTCCAAGGCAAGGTCCGCATGTCGGTGTTGAAACCGCACAGCCTGCCTCGATAAAAATCTCAGCAAGGCCTTCCTTTACGCACTGAAGATAAACTTCCTGCGTAGCCGGAATCACTATGCACTTCACACCGTCGGCAACCTTTCTGCCCTTAAGCACTTCTGCAGCCGCTCTCATATCGGAAATTCTGCCGTTGGTGCATGAACCTATGATAACCTGATTTATAGGAAGCCCCTTAACCTCGTCAACAGTCTTGGTGTTTGACGGCAGGTGAGGCATTGATACTGTAGGCTTCAGCTCCGAAAGGTCGATTACAACCTCGCTGTCGTACTCGGCATCAGGGTCAGCCTCATAAATCTTCGGTTCTCTTTGGAATCTTCCCTTTATATATTCTAAAGTCTTTTCGTCTACAGGGAATATACCGTTCTTGGCACCTGCCTCGATAGCCATATTTGCGATGGTAAATCTGTCGTCCATGGAGAGCTCCGAAACACCCTCCCCTGTAAACTCAAGGGATTTGTAAAGGGCTCCGTCAACTCCTATCATGCCTATAAGATGGAGTATAACATCTTTACCGCTTACGTATGGCTGCAGTTTTCCCTTAAGAGTAACCTTTATTGCCGATGGGACCTTGAACCAGTTCTCGCCCATGGCCATTCCTGCCGCCATATCAGTGGAACCTACTCCTGTGGAAAATGCTCCAAGCGCGCCATATGTACATGTATGGGAGTCTGCTCCGATGATGCAGTCCCCCGGTCCTACAATGCCTTTTTCCGGAAGAAGTGCATGCTCAATGCCTACCGTTCCAACATCGTAGTAGTGCTTTATGTCAAAGCGCTTGGCAAACTCTCTTACAGTCTTGCAGAGCTGAGCGGATTTAATATCCTTGCAAGGTGTATAGTGGTCCAGAACCAGAGCGATTTTTTCTTTATCAAAAACCCGGGTGAACCCCGCCTTGTCGAAGACATCAATTGCCACAGGAGATGTAATATCGTTTCCCAGAACCATATCCAGCTTTGCTTCTATGAGATCTCCTGCCTTGACTGACGGCAGACCTGCATGAGCAGCAAGTATTTTCTGTGTCATTGTCATTCTAGTTGTCATTTGCGGTCTCCTTTTCTCCAGCCTGATCACTGCTGTAAGCACGCATCATCTTGTTCATAGCCTTAATATAAGCCAGAATACTTGCTTCAAAAATATCTGTGGAAAGTCCTCTGCCCACGTATGAACGGTTGTCAGCCAGCAGCTTGACAGTAACATCTCCCAGTGTATCCTTACCTTCTGAGATAGAGTTGATGGTATAAAGATCGAAGGTATGCTTTACAGGCTTTACTATCTTGTCGATAGCATTGAAAGCAGCGTCTATAGGACCGTCGCCCAGGCATACATCTTCGTACTTCTTTCCATTCTTGATAAGTGATACAGTGCTGGTTGCCGTTGTGAAGTTGCTTGTGTGAACTGCGAACCAGTCAAGAGCGTATTCATCAGGACGTACTTCCTCATCGGCTGAGGTATTGTGGATAACGATAGCCTCGATATCGGCGTCGTTGATGTTTTTCTTCTTGTCACAGAGTGCTTTGAATTCATCGAAACATTTGAGCAGCTCTTCCTCGGTGAGGGTATAACCCATCTCGTTTATGTGAGCCTGGAAAGCATGTTTGCCGGAGTGTTTTCCTAAAACGATGTTGTTTGCTGTAATTCCAACAGCCTCAGGCGTGAGAATCTCGTAAGTTTTCTTGTTTGCAAGTACTCCGTGCTGATGAATTCCCGATTCATGAGCAAAAGCGTTTTTACCGACAATAGGCTTATTAATAGGCGGATTCTGTCCTATTATATTGTAGACTGTCTTGCTGGCTCTGTAAATCTTGGTGGTATCAATTTCAGTGCTCACCTCAAAGATATCCGGACGTGTTCTCATCGCCATGACCACTTCCTCAAGTGAAGTGTTTCCAGCTCTTTCACCCAGTCCGTTAATAGTACATTCTATTTGCTTTGCACCTCCCAGAACACCTGCCAGAGAATTTGCCACTGCCATGCCCAGATCGTTATGACAGTGAACTGAGAATTCCACCTTATCTGCGTTTTCCACATTATTAATCATATGCTCTATGATGGCTCGCATCTCAGATGGAGTGGTATAACCAACCGTATCCGGCAGATTAATTACAGAAGCACCGTTCCTGATGGCCACATCCACTACCTTGGTCAGAAAGTCAATATCACTTCTGGTAGCATCCTCTGCAGAAAACTCTATATTGGAGCAGTAGTTTCTCGCATACTTTACCATTGCAGCTGTTCTTTCCAGTACCTGATCCGGAGTCATTTTGAGCTTATACTCCATATGAAGAGGTGAAGTTGCGATGAAAAGATGAATTCTCGGGTCTGTCGCATCTCTTACCGCATCCCATGCTGTATCAATATCCTTTTCAGATGCTCTTGCAAGGGAAGCCACCGTACAGTCCTTGATGGTCTTTGCGATGGTATTAACCGATTCAAAGTCTCCTGGTGACGAAATTGCAAAACCTGCCTCAATGACGTCAACCTTCATCTTTTCCAGACATTTGGCTACCTCAATTTTTTCCCTCAGATTCATGCTGCAGCCCGGTGACTGCTCGCCGTCTCTTAAAGTCGTATCAAAAATTTTAACTTGATGCATTTATTTTTCCTCTTTCTCCTGCACCGGCAACCGGCCGATGCAACTTTTATACTGTCAGTATGGCTCCTTTGTCTGCCGAGCTTACCAGCTTGGCGTACCTTGCCAGATAGCCTGTCTTAACCTTTGGCTCAGGACATACCCAGGCTTTTCTTCTTTCCTCAAGCTCTGCGTCGCTCACCTTAAGCTGGATACTGCAGTTCTTTATATCTATTGCTATGATGTCGCCTTCCTCTACGAGGGCAATATTACCTCCTGCTGCCGCTTCAGGGCTTACATGGCCTATAGCCGCACCTCTTGTAGCTCCGGAGAATCTTCCGTCTGTAATGAGGGCTACACTTTCACCAAGTCCCATACCGCAGATAGCAGATGTAGGATTGAGCATCTCTCTCATACCCGGACCCCCCTTAGGGCCTTCGTATCTGATGACTACCACGTCTCCCGGCTTGATGCCCCCTGCGTATATGGTTTCGATTGCTTCTTCCTCCGAGTTGAAAACTCTTGCAGGACCTTCGTGCTTCATCATCTCAGGCGCTACTGCAGACTGTTTTACTACACATCCGTCAGGTGCCAGATTGCCCTTGAGCACTGCTATGCCGCCGCTCTGTGAATAAGGGTTTTCCACCGGTCTTATTATTTCAGTGTCCTTGTTTGAAACACCCTGAAGATTTGCTTCCATAGTCTTTCCGGTTACAGTCATAACGCTTGTATCAAGAAGGTTCTTTTTTGTCAGTTCCTTCATTACTGCATATACGCCGCCTGCCCTGTCAAGGTCTTCCATGAAGGTATCTCCTGCCGGTGCCAGATGGCACAGATTAGGAGTTTTGGCACTGATTTCGTTGGACATATCAAAGCTGATTTCAATTCCCGCTTCATGGGCTATAGCCGGCAGGTGAAGCATGGTATTGGTTGAGCAGCCAAGAGCCATATCAACTGTTTCTGCATTGTGGAAAGCCTGAGGTGTCATGATGTCTCTAGGCTTGATATCCTTTTCTATGAGTTCCATTATCTTCATGCCTGTTTCCTTGGCAAAGCGTATACGTGCGGAATAAGGTGCAGGAATCGTACCGTTTCCGGAAAGGGCCATGCCTATGGCCTCTGTAAGGCAGTTCATGGAGTTGGCTGTGTACATCCCGGAGCATGAACCGCAGGACGGACAGGCGTTTTCCTCGTAATCAAGAACCCCCTCTTCATCTAGAGTTCCCGCATGGTATGCACCTACGGCCTCAAACATGTGACTCAGGCAGGTACGCCTTCCATCCTTGAGATGTCCGGCCAGCATAGGTCCCCCCGAGCAGAAAATGGTCGGGATGTTAAGTCTGGCTGCCGCCATAAGTAGTCCCGGCACATTCTTGTCGCAGTTAGGAATCATTACAAGGCCGTCAAACTGATGGGCTGTAACCATTGCTTCAGTGGAATCTGCCACAAGGTCTCTTGTAACCAGTGAATATTTCATGCCGATGTGACCCATGGCGATTCCGTCGCAGACAGCAATGGCAGGGAACATTATCGGTGTTCCCCCCGCTACTCTTACGCCTGCCTTTACAGCTTCTGTTATCTTATCCAGGTTCATGTGGCCCGGAACTATTTCGTTATATGAGCTTACGATGCCTACCAGAGGTCTCTTCATTTCCTCCTCAGTAAGGCCCAAAGCGAATAAAAGGCTTCTGTTAGGTGCTCTTTCCACACCCTTCTTTATACAATCTGAACGCATTTGTGTCCTCCTGAATCTGACTGCGATTAGTTTGAAGCGTTGTCAAGGTTGGAGTCGTTCTTCCAGAGCATCTGCTCACGCAGCTGCTTGCCTATAACTTCCATAGGGTGCTTTGCCAGCTGTTCTCTCTTGGAATTGAAGAATGTACGTCCGTTCTTGTTCTCTGAAATCCACTTTCCTGCGAAAGTTCCATCCTGAATATCGCTTAATACAGCTCTCATGTTGGCCTTTACTTCTTCATGAGGAAGTACTCTAGGTCCTGATACATATTCACCAAATTCAGCTGTGTCGGAAATTGAGTAATTCATGGCTGCAACGCCGCCCTTGTTGATAAGGTCGATGATAAGCTTCATTTCGTGGATGCATTCGAAGTATGCGTTTTCAGGAGCATATCCTGCTTCAACCAGAACTTCAAATCCGCACTGCATCAGGTCAACTACACCGCCGCAGAGAACTGTCTGTTCACCAAAGAGGTCTGTTTCTGTCTCATCGTGCATTGTAGTCTCCATGATACCAGCTCTTGCTCCGCCTATTCCTGCGATGTAAGCCAGAGCGATGTCATAGGCTTTTCCTGTTGCATCCTGCTCAACTGCGATGAGGCAAGGGACGCCTTTTCCTGCTACATACTGGCTTCTTACAGTGTGTCCCGGTCCCTTAGGTGCTGCCATGAAAACGTCAACATCAGCAGGAGGAACTATCTGCTTGTAGCGGATATTGAATCCGTGGGCAAAAGCGATTGCCTTGCCTGCAGTAAGGTTAGGTTCAATATCCTGTTTGTACATATCTGCCTGACGCTCGTCATTGATCAGAATCATGATGATGTCTGCTGCTTTAGTTGCTTCGGCAACAGTCATAACCTGGAAACCGTCTTTTTCTGCTACCGGCCATGACTTGCCGCCCTTACGGAGTCCTACGATTACATCGCAGCCGGAATCTCTTAAGTTAAGTGCATGTGCATGACCCTGTGAGCCATAACCGATGATAGCAATTTTCTTGCCGTTTAACTTGTTGATATCACAATCTTTCTCATAGTACATTTTTGCCATAATTGAATTCTCCTTTTTCTTTTGTTTCTTCATTTATTGTTTCCTGTCCGCGTTCAAGAGCTACGATACCGGTTCTGGCCAGTTCCAGCACCTCAAACTCTTTCAGGATTTTTTCAAGTGCGTCTGTTTTAGATTCATCGCCTATCATTGCCAGTGTCAGTGCACCTATAGATACGTCCACGATGTTGGCTCTGAAAATATTTGCAATCTGTATAATTTCATTTCTTTTCTCTGCAGTCTCCGCTCTTACCTTAAGGAGCAGCAGCTCTCTTCTGATGGATTTTTCCGGCGGCAGCAGCTTCAGCGAATGTACCGGTATGAGCTTCCTCAGCTGATTTGAAAGCAGGTATGCATGGTCGTCATCTGCCAGCACCTCGATGGTTATTCGCGACACCTTAGGGTTATCAGTGGTGCCTACTGCCAGGGATTCTATGTTATATCCTTTACGGGAAAACAGTCTGGAAACCTGGGATAAAACTCCCGCTTCGTTGTCCACCAAAACTGCTATTGTGTGTTTCTTTACTTCGTTCATGGGGCCCTCCTCTCTAGCATACGATAAATTTGGTAATGTGGCTTCCGCCTGCTACCATGGGCTTAACCATCTCATCCATATCTATAGCGCAGTCGATTACATAGCCGTGGCCCCAGCTTACTGCATCATTTATTGCGTCTTCCAGTTCGGCAACGTTGGTCACCCTGCGGCCTTTGAGGCCATAAGCCTCCGCAAGTTTTACGAAATCAGGGCCTCTGTCAAGATCCGTCTGGGAATATCTCTTGTCCTTTATCAGTGTCTGCCACTGTCTTACCATTCCCAGCACTCCGTTATTGAATATGAAGGTAATTACCGGTATATCGTAGCACTGCTCTGTACAGAGCTCATTGCAGTTCATTCTGAAGCTTCCGTCGCCTGTAACATGAATGACTGTCTTGTCAGGATTTCCCACCTTGGCTCCGATAGCCGCACCCAGACCGAAGCCCATGGCGCCAAAGCCTCCCGATGTCAGCAGCTGTCCCGGATAGTCATAGTGGAAATGCTGAATCGCCCACATCTGATGCTGTCCAACATCAGTGGCAACGATGGTGTCCTGAGGCAGCAGATTTGCTATGGTCTTTGTAATCTGCTTCGGTGTAAGAGCCTCTCCGCCTTCTTCGTATTCCGTTTCAGTCTTGAAAGAAAATACGTACTTTTTCCATTCATCATGATGCTGCTGTTCGATTTTGCTGTTAAGTCTCTCCAGAACCTTCCTGGCATCACCTATGATGTGATGGTCTGTTTTAACATTTTTATTTACTTCAGCCCTATCTATATCTATCTGAACTATCTTAGCCTGACTGGCGAAGCTTTCCGGGTCCAGGGCTACACGATTGGAAAATCTGCATCCTACAGCGATAAGAAGATCGCAGCCGTCGCAGGCCATGTTCGATGCCTGAGAACCATGCATTCCTATCATTCCGGTGGTCAGAGGGTTTCTGCCCTGGAAACCGCCTCCGCCCATAACTGTGATTGCTACCGGCGAATCTATCTTTTCGGCAAACTCGAGGAATTCCTTGTGAGCTCTGCCTCTTACGACACCGCCTCCGCATATGAGCAGCGGCTTCTCGGAATTTCTTATCATTTCAACCAGCTTGTCTATATCATCTTCATCCGGTGTAGGTGCCTCGAAATTGTGTGAGGACCTCTCCATGAGCGCACCAAGCCTTCCAGTGGTAAAGTGCTGTGACTGCGGAACCGGAGTATAATCCGCTTCCTGTGCCGATACATTCTGAAGTATATCTATAAATACCGGTCCAGGTCTTCCGCTTCTGGCTATGGCAAAGGCTTCACGCACTATGTCCGCCAGTTTGTTTACGTCTCTGACCAGATAATTGCACTTGGTAATCGGCATTGTTATTCCCGTAATATCCACCTCCTGGAAAGAATCCTTTCCGATGAGGTCTTCACCTACGTTACAGGAAATGAATACTACCGGAGACGAATCCATGTACGCTGTGGCAATTCCTGTTGTTATGTTTGTCGCTCCCGGTCCCGAGGTAACAAAACACACTCCTACCTTGCCTGTGCTCCTTGCATATCCGTCTGCTGCGTGTGATGCTCCCTGTTCGTGGGCTGTCAGAATGTGCTTGATTTTTCCTTCATATTTATACAGTTCGTCATAAACATTGAGGATAGTTCCGCCGGGATAGCCGAAAACAGTATCTACCCCCTGCTCAAGCAGGCATTCTATCAATATTTTTGCACCTGTCATCATCATTTTCTCCTCTTCCTCCTTCTGGTGTTCTGGTGACTCATGAAAAAACCTTACGGCCAAAAGTATTATCCGTAAGGTTTGCATTTACATTATGTCTTTGCTTTTCAGCAGGCAAAATGCTATAGCTAGCAAATCAGGGCATCACTTTTGGCACTATCCTTTTTTCTCCAAGTAGGAGGACTAGAATAATGCTCATAATCACGATACCGATAATGGCTAAACTAAAGTTCATCATAATTCTTCTGCCTTTTCAAAACTCAATAATATGTACGATGATGGTATTGTAACATATTGTTTCATAGTTTGCAACAACCTTTTCATTTTTTTTTTGGTTTTTTACACAGTTTTAATGTACTTTTTGCAGTACAATTATTGACCCACTGTTTCCTTCATCCAAAATCTATTTCTCTGCAGCGCGGACAAGCTCAATAGCCTCTTTGCCGGTCATATGTTCTATATCCAGAGCTATTATAACAAATCTGGAATCCGACTCATCTATTACCCGTGTAAGGTTTTCAGCTGTGTCTGCCGGATAGTATTTCCTGCCCAGAAGCTCTGTGGCTTTTCTTTTTTCCTCTCCCTCTTCCACCAGACGTACTTTGCCGAACGCGATAGCGCTTCTGAAATATGTAGTGTACTCCTCAGGGACAATCTGGTCCTTATCGATTACGCAGAATGATGCTTTTTCGTGGTTTCTTACCGCATCCACCTTGTTACCTTCCTTTGCACTGTGCATATATATCTTTCCGTCTGCGTAAACATAGCTGATAGGCACGGCGTAAGGATAGTCATCGTCTCCTGTTACAGCCAGAACTCCTGCTGTGTTTCTTTCCATTATCTCAATGGTCTTCTGCTCAGGCAGAAGCTGCTTGATTCTTCTCATTTCTCTGATCATGATGTCAATCCTCCTTGTAGTTTGTTGTTAACAGTATATCACAGTTTTTCATCTAAAACCACCTTGAAACAGAGTGATTTTGGGTTTAGAATAACTTTGATATAAAATATAGATAATATTGTTTTCCGAGGTGAAGCATTTGGCACTTTTAATCGCATTTTTAGTTTTTTTGTTATCAATGGTTGCAGCCATTTTTACAGGTCATTCCATGATAATCGCTCTGCTCATCGGCCTTCTGGCTTTTTCGTTGGCAGCTGCCGCTAAAGGGTACAGCTTCAAAGCCCTTGGTTCCATGGCCCTTGACGGTGCCAAAGATTCTTTGATTGTCATAGAAGTAGTGTGCGTAATCGGCTTTGTTACTGCATCATGGAGGGTATCCGGCACTATAACTATTTTCGTATACTACGGCATGAAAATAATAACTCCAGCCCTGTTTCTGCTTATTGCCTTTCTCCTTTCCTGCCTCCTCAGCTACGCACTTGGAACCTCCTTCGGAGTGGCGGGAACTGTAGGCGTAATTTTTATGACTCTGGCAAGAAGCGGCGGCGTAGACCCTGTTATAACCGCAGGAGTTCTCATGTCCGGAATTTACTTCGGAGACAGGGGCTCTCCCGTATCATCCAGTGCAAACATGGTAGCCGGCATCACAGGCACAAAAATCTTCGACAACGTGAAGCTGATGATGAAAACCGCTATAGTTCCCTTTGTTATCACCTTGGCAGTTTATACAGTACTGTCGGTAATGAACCCTATAAGCCAAGTGGATCAGGCTCTGGTGGCTTCTTTTGAAAAGGAATTCGTGCTGTCCCTGTGGGCCTTCGTGCCTGCCGTGGTAATGTTGCTTCTGCCTCTGTTAAAGGTCAGCGTACTGATTTCCATGGGGCTCAGCATACTCTGTGCCGTGGCAGTCGCATGGCTGGTTCAGGGTGTTCCTCTCCTGGAGGTATTTAAAATATGTTTTGTTGGCTATGAGGCTCAGGGGGAAGGCCTTGGAATAATTCTAAACGGAGGCGGTCTGGTGTCCATGCTGGAAACAGTATTTATACTGCTCATTTCCAGCTCCTATTCCGGCATCTTCAGCGGCACCGGTCTTCTGGATGATATTCAGGAAAAGCTCAGCCGCGCATGTACCCGCTTCGGCAGATTCACAGTACTGCTCTTGATGAGTATCGGCATTGCGGCTGTGTTCTGCAACCAGACCATTGCAACTCTAATGTGCTGCGACATCCTTAAAAAGCCTTACATGGATGGACACAGTTCTGCGTCGATTGCTCCGGATACTTCTGATGCAGTCTCAATGACAGAGCTTGCCATTGACATGGAAAATTCGGTAATCCTCATCGCCTGCTTCATCCCTTGGTCCATAGGCTGCAGCGTGCCTCTTTCCTTCTTTGGCGCCGACTTCCATTCGCTGCCTTTCGCTGTATATATGTACACAGTGCCTATCTTCTGGCTACTTACAAAAAAACGCTGGTTTGCTGGCAAAGGAATCTGACGGTTTGAAAAAAACATGAACACGTAAGCGAATATATGACAATATCTCCCGGCATTCCTGTAATTATTTTCTTAAAAAGGAAAAGTTGGAGTCACGGTTTCTTCTTTTTACCTTTATTATTTTCCTTTCTGGCGATTTATTTTTCTTTTTGCAAAGAAAATACAGAAAAAGAAAAAAAATGAAGTGTAAAACCTTGGTTGAAATAAATTTGCATAAACGACTGAGACGTGGTATAATATATTGACATCAAGGGGGTGTAAAGGTTTCGACGGGGGTGTAGAAACAGGATAAGCGAGCGGTAGTTTGTCCAGTCTACCTTAAAAAGGACACGTTAAATATAAACGCTAAAAATAACAACAATTTCGCATTAGCAGCTTAGTTCTGCTCGCGCGTCGGCTCAGGTTTACCTGTAGGCCTGATTACCGGCGTCGACCATACAGGAAAACTCTGTGGGAGCTCCCGGTACCGCAGGGGACTTACGGGATAGCCGCTTCGGAAGTCTGTTAATGGACGTCCGAAAAAGCGAAGCTATAAAACATTAACTGCGCTCGGAGAAATTCCTGCGGAAATGCTTTCGGACGTGGGTTCGACTCCCACCATCTCCACCATTCATTATCACAAAAAGTGATAAATTACGAAAGACCATGCTTAAGCAAGCTTTGCTTGCCAGGCGTGGTCTTTGTTCGTTCTGTCGAGGATCGCCTTAACGGGTTATATAGGTAGTTTTTCTAAGCTCAAAAGGGGATCTTTTTTTCGTACATAATACATAAGAAGTGGAGCTAAATTACTACAACATTGAAATAAATGATTCTATATGATAGACTAAAAATAGGACAGCCTTGAATTTGTTTAAAGGGCATAAGACTTAATAATTGCAACCAGGTGATTATAATGTATGTGGCTATTGATAAAATAGGAAACAGAATATATGCGGATGATGAGCAGCGATATATGGAGTGCTTTTGCCCTGCCTGTGGTGAACTTTTAACTCATAGAAAAGGCTCAAAAAAGCGTGCTCATTTTGCGCACAAACAGAACACGAACTGCTTCATGGGACTTAATAAAGATTATATGAGCGAATGGCATATTAGGATGCAGTCTTATTTTCCCAAAGAAAGTAGAGAGTATCGCTTTCAAGATATGGAAACAGGTGAAATTCATATAGCAGATGTATTTGATTCAGAGACGAATACTGTAATCGAATTCCAACATAGTCCTATACATGAAGATGAATACTTAAGCCGAACCTATTTTCATTTAAATAATGGAAGACGTATTGTTTGGATTTTTGACGAGAGTCGAGAAAATACAAAAGACGGGTATAAAGGAAGATTGAAACATGATGATTTGTGTGTTCCGTGTTGGAATTACGGGGAAATATCACTGGGATGGCTATATAAAGAACAGTCTTTTAAATGGATGTATGCACCCAGAAAGTTTTTATCATTGGGGCCGAAATTAACCGATTATAGTGATAGATATAGTGTCTTTGTCTATACTGGAGAAGAAAATGTAGTATATAGAATAATTAGTGAGGAATATAATTTTGAATATATAACTTTGTCTGTTTGCGAAACAATAATGATTGAAAATATGAGTACAGACTTGTTCTTTGTTTCTGAAAGAGAATTATTATTGCAAACCCCATGGAAAGAGATGAT
>JALFXR010000144.1 GCA_022787405.1 Bacillota bacterium | reverse complement strand
TCCCGCGATGCCGTTTTTTTCATATCATATTGTGATGTCCGATGTCCGGTCTATCTGTCCTTCATGTAATAAGCCAGGGCGTGCAGGCTGTCGCTTACGTGAACGTTTTCGCATACCACGTCCTCAGGCAGGTCAAGGTCTACTGCAGTGAAGTTCCAGATGCCCTTGATGCCCGCATCGCAGACAGTGTCCGCAACTATCTGGGCTTTTTCGGCAGGAACGGTGATTACCGCTATATCTATGTTCTCGCTCTTGACGAAACCCGAAAGATTGCCGCAGGTCATAATCTGCGCATCCTTGAATTCCACATCCTGAATAATCTGTCTCACATCGAAGATGCCTGCGATGTGGAAATTGCTCTCGTTGTTGGAGATGTAGCTGGCCATAGCCTGGCCAAGTCTGCCGTATCCGACGATAACAATCTGATACTTCTTATCCAGTCCCAGAATGGTTCCGATCTCATCATAGAGCAGGTTGACACTGTAGCCGTAGCCCTGCTGGCCGAAACCGCCGAAGTTGTTCAGGTCCTGACGGATCTGGGAGGCGGTGTAGCCTATGAGCTCGCTCAGGTTCTTTGATGAAATCTTCTCGATGCCTTTTTTCTTCAGCTCGCCCAGGTATCTCCTGTATCTGGGCAGCCTCTTTATGACAGCTCTCGAAATCTGTTTTTCTTTAGCATTAACTGCACTCATGATTATTTGTTTTCCTCAACGTATCTTACAAGGTCTCCGACAGTCTGAATCTTCTCAGCCTCTTCGTCAGGAATCTCGATTCCGTACTCGTCTTCGATGGCCATGATGATTTCAACAGCGTCCAGTGAGTCAGCGGAAAGGTCCTTCATAAGATTGGTGTCCATAGTGACATCGGATTCTTCAACCTGTAACTGTTCTATAATGATATCTTTAATTTTATCAAAAATCATAATAATCGTCCTCCATTTGATTTCCATTTGGTTTTTACTATGGTTTATTATAAATACTTTCCTATAGCAATGCAAGAGAAATATTTAACAAATTTTTGTAGATTCTGTGAACGGATTTTAGGGCTGCTGCTCGCCTGCTTCGGCCCATTCCTCGTATGCCGCAGAAAGTCTTGCAGCGACCTCTTCCCTTTCACGGCTCAGTCTGGCCAGGAGTTCGTAATCGCTCATGTTTTCTTCGCTGCAAAGCCGCCTCTCCAGCTCTGCATCCCGCTCCTCGAGCTCGGCGATTTCGGCCTCCAGCTTTTCCAGAAGCCGCTGACGGCGTCTTTCCTCGGCCTCACGCTGCTTGTTAAGTGCCCTCTGCTCCGCCGCTGAAAGGTTCGCCTCGCCAGCCTCGCCTCTCTGACGTGCCGCCTCAATTGCCGCCGCCGAATCTTCCCTCAGGTCATTGAGATATCTCTTGCCGGAGCCCAGCTGCTCCTTCTTTTCCACATAATAATCATATTTGCCCAGATACTCATTTATGCCTTCGTGTGTCAGCTCCAGAATTCTGGTGGGTATCCTCTGCAGGAAATACCGGTCGTGAGACACCACAATAGCCGTCCCCGGGAATTCCAGCAGGGCCTCCTCGAAGACCTCCTTGGAGTCAATGTCCAGGTGGTTGGTTGGTTCGTCCAGTATGAGAGTGTTGGCTCCGGAAAGCATCATCTTAAGCAGTGACAGGCGGGCTTTTTCACCGCCGGAAAGGCTTCCCACCGTCAGGAAAACGTCGTCCCCGCGAAAAAGGAATCTGCCCAGTATGCCTCTCATCTCAGTATCCGTGTAAAGCCGGTAGGACTCCTTCAGCTCCTCCAGCACCGTGTTGTTTTCGTTAAGCAGAAGCTGCCCCTGGTCGTAGTAACCGAAGGCCACGTTGTGACCTGTCTTCAGCCTGCCCTCTGTAGGCGTCAGCTCGCCCATGATCATGCGGAGCAAAGTGGTCTTGCCAACTCCGTTAGGCCCTACGATACATATGCGCTCGCCACGTTTGATGTCCAGATCCACATTCTCAAAAAGCCGCTTTTTATCGCTGCCCCGTCCGAACTCCTTTGCCAGACCCTCTGCCAGAATCACATCGTTTCCCGACTGGAAGTTCTGCTTGAAATGAATCTTCATGCGGCCCATTTCGCCTTCAGGTCTCGAAAGCCTTTCCACATGCTCCAGGCGCTTTTCTCTGGACTGGGCACGCTTCACCAGTTTCTCCGTGTTGTGCTGCTTCATGCGGCGGATCATTTCCTCCTGGCGGGCGATTTCGCGCTGCTGGTTGTTGTATGCCCTCAGCTCCGTCTCCCGGCGCTGGCTTTTCTTGGCCGCAAAGGCGGTGTAGTTTCCGTCGTAGCAGTACACCTTGTGGTTTTCCACCTCAAAAATCCTGTTCACCGTCCTGTCCAGAAAATATCTGTCGTGGGAAACTATCATTATGGTTCCCTTATAGGATGAAAGGTACTGCTCCAGCCATTTCAGCGTACCGATGTCCAGGTGGTTGGTAGGTTCGTCCAGCAGAAGCAGGTCGGGTTTTTCCAGCAGCAAAGCCGCCAGTGCGAGCCTCGTCCTCTCTCCCCCGGAAAGGCTGGATATCTTTTTATCGTAAAA
>JALFXR010000142.1 GCA_022787405.1 Bacillota bacterium | reverse complement strand
CCTTTCTTTCAGTGCAATAGTTCGTATCGCTTCCATTCTCCTTTTCACATACCACATTTCTTGAAGATATAAATTCAACCCGTTTTCTTCCACTTCTTTTACCTCTCCATATCTATACTTGACATTTTCTCTTTCAAATTTTATAAACCAAATTCATAAAAAACACTACTGAAGCTCATTACAAATATCAAATTTCGATTTACCAATTCCTTATTGATTGGAATTATAACATACAAGAATTGAAAACACAACGGAGACGAAAGCCCTCTTTTCTCCAAAGGGGTTTCAGGGGGCATCCCCCTGAGCATCTCCCTTTCTACTCGCAGCAGGAGTAGAAAGGGTCTGCTTGCTAAGACAGGGCAGCGTGCTGCACTGCCCTGATATCTATCTCTCGATTTCGTGGTCCTTCAGGTTAACAACTCTCATCCTTGTGACCATAATGCCCTCCGGAGTATTGATAAAAACCTCTGGGCTGCGGAATCTTTCCAAATACTTTCTGGCTTGCCCCGGGGTGAGACTGGCAAACTCCTCGCTATCTGCAGGTGCTCTGCAGATAATCATATTTCCCGCTATAATGTCCCGGACTCGTCCATTCTTGCCAAAGATTGCTCTGTTAAGAGGCATCCCGTTCAGCTTGCCTTCATCATTACAGATAACCGCTGCATCGTCCTCAAAAGGATAAATGGCCTGAATGGGATCACCCACCAGACCATAATAACCTTTAAGAGAGTTTTCTATTTCAACAAGCTTCGGCTTTTCACCCGGCTGTATGAAGACTACTTTAATGCGTTCTTCCTTTTCCATCGTATCTACCCTCGCTTCCTATCGTTCCATGTCTTTTGGCTTTTTGACAGGAGGCAGTGACTCAGGAATCTGACGCAGCCTCGACTCTTTGTATGTAAATTCATATGCCCTGTCTGACAAAATATCTTCCTGAGGCATATGTCTGTTTACTTCCCGGACCATATTGCCGATTTCTTTTGGCGGCATAGGGCAGGATTTAGGCACAATGATAACCTCTTCGGTTGATGACGGGATAATCGTCAGATCATCGCCCATCATCTCACTGACTTTTTCAAGTACCCCCGGGTACAGTGCTGATGCCGCTCCCATTGATTTATGAGCGTTGGTCAAAATAAGCATCTTATTTCTCGCACCAAGGCTCTCTTTTTCCAAAAGGTTCTCCGGCTCTGATGACAGGCCACACCTTATAGATTCTTCGATATCGTATAACACCGGCGGCAGCATTTTTTCCATGTTGGAAGCTGCAAGCACATCCAGCTCATCTCTGGTGATTTCCCAACATCTGAGCAGCTCATTCGGTATCATTGCAGCGCTTAAAGAACTGTCATCGATGAAAAATACTCTGTACACTTTGGCCAGATCCTCAACCGGCTCCCATACATTGTCTTTCAGCCTTTCCTTGTTTCTGCTGAAGTTCACCAGTTCAAATCCAATCATTTCTTTTACTGCTTCAAAATCAAAGAGATCCGGAAAGTTCTTTGCCTTTTCAGCGTTTAAAATCACTCCGATAATGTCTTCCATTATTGCTTTGATATCGCCTCCTGACTTATATCGATCAAAGGCATCATCTAAGTAAATCACAGGTGCCATTGTTGCTTTTTCCGGTAAAAGTGATATTCCTTTCTTCACCTTGCCGTTATTCTTTACGACCTCGTTTATCTCAATGCTGCGCTTCCCGCACTCAGGCGGTACAAATTTCAAAATGTTTTCTTCTACGTAGTCACAAAATTCTTTATAATTCATCTTTCTGATTTCCTCCTCCTTCATTTTCACATCTGCGAAAAGCAGCTAAAGCCATCAATGTAAGTGCCACTGCTGCCAAAATCATATAAAACAATATTTCAGAAGTATCTCCTGTCTTTGGTACCTCAGAAGGTTTCTGCGGTTTTTCCGGCTTTGTCGGCTTTGGCTTATCCGGCTTTTCAGGCTTTTCCGGTTCTTCAGTATCCTCTTTTTCATTGGTGACAGTTACCTGTGCCGGCATCAGGCTGCTCACCCTTATTTCGTAGAAATTGTTGTCAAGAACGTACCCTTCCGGAGCTTCTGTCTCACGATAAAAATACGTTCCGTAATCGAGGGAGAATGGCAGTCTTCCGTCAACACCTATTTTCCCCTTATGAATCATCTTATCCGGAACTGTCTTTGCAGAACTTCCTTCTCCTTCGGTTTTTGATGACCAGATTTCAAAGGCTGCCCCTGAAAGTGCTTCACCGGTTTTGCTGTCAACCTTAGTAATTATGATACTTCCCTTTCCCGGATTCGGTGTAGGGGTTGGAGTATCGGTTTTGAGGTGGTCATTTTCTATCGGGGATGCAATCAGATTATCAATTGTATTAATCTTAATCTGCAGTGTCTTTGCCGAGTGATCCTGCCTTGCCAGAGTTACGCTTTTCACATATTCCATGCCTGCTGCATCGCTTCCGTTAAGCAATACCTTTGGTGATTCTGCTTCTGAAATCATATCCGGCAAAGTTCCATGGATTTGTGCCTCGAACTTACCGGTTTTGTCCAGTAAAACAGATATCTGTGCTCCGTTAAGGTCACTTAAGGTAATGATATCTCCGGCCTCCATTAAAACGGTATCAGCGGCAGTCTCTATGGTCTGAAGGTCTCCTCGTTTTCTTATGATACTGCCATCTATAGTACTGCTGCCCATAGCATCCGTTACTGTAAATGAGCTTGTGTGGGTGTAGACCTGCTTGCCGTCCTTTAGTACCGGTTCAGGTGTCGTTTTCGGTGTATGGATAATCTCTGCTTTTATCGTACTTGCATCAGTCCCGGCTCCCTTAAATTCTACTGTTTCAACTTCATCGGAGAAGTCAGGCTTGGTATCTGCGGTAAACTCGTGCTCATAGCTTGCAAAATAGCCTGTGTATGATACATCCGGTGTGTAAACCTGTGTTACGCCATCAAGGGTATACTCGTAGATATTACCTTTGACCACTACGGTGAGAGTCTTGCCGTTTGTTAATGTAATACTTACAGGCACATTATCTTTCGCTGTAATCTTTGCAATGGCTGCATCTTCGGCAGTTGTTACCTTCAGGCTGCTATCACTCATATCTTCTGTGAGACCCACTGTCTTTCCATCCACAGTCAGGGACGGCATAGGATATCTTGCCAGAGTTTTTACAGTGATGTCAGCTTGTCCGTACTTATCGAGCACAACATTTCCACTGATACCGTCTGATTCATAGCTGAACTCACATGGAGATGACTGATTCGTATCTGTTTCCTTCACCACAAAGTAATACGGTTTTTCATCCTTCTTATGGGTGGCAAGGGTGGTCAGTTCTTTGATATAGTACGTTCCATATGGCAGC
>JALFXR010000109.1 GCA_022787405.1 Bacillota bacterium | reverse complement strand
AAGCCGGAAATCACAGATGAGCATGTCATCGAGTTTGAAGACGGCAGAAATCTGCAAGTTGAAGACATCATCAGATCCAAAGGCAAGGAATACTGCCCTGTATCCATTTCTTTGAAGGACGGAGTTACGCTGATTACGGGAGGCAATATGGGCGGCAAGACCATTTCACTCAAGCTCTCGGGTCAGATTCCGATTATGGCTCAGTACGGATTCTTCGTACCGGCAAAAAAAGCCAGAATAGGTCTTTCCAACTATATGCAGATTCTCATCGGGGATTCACAGTCTGTGGAGAGAGGTTTGTCCAGCTTCGGTTCCGAAATGGAGGAACTTAAGGAGATACTGGATCACGGCCAGGACAGAAGCCTGATTCTGATAGATGAAATTGCTTCGGGAACCAACCCGACGGAGGGAACAGCTCTAACCAAGAGTCTTGTGGATTACCTCATCGAAAAACCGTATATTTCCCTCATCACGACACATTTCGAGTCTGTGACAGAGAAGGAAGGCATCGTAAATATGCAGGTCAGAGGCCTGGCAGACTGCGATTTCAGACTTCTCAATCGCGAGATACAGAGAGCAAATCGCCGTGAGAGGATAAATATAATCTCGAAATACATGGATTACCGTCTGTGCAGAGTAGAAAATGGAACACAAGTACCTAAAGAAGCTCTCAGTATAGCCGCTATGCTTGGACTCGACAAGGCGATTATAGAGGGAGCAAAAAAATATATAAGATAAGGAGAAAAAGGATGAAAAGCAAATTAAACTTGGACCCTAAAGTTGTTGACAGCGCTCGCCAGCATGCAGCCAATATCGCACATGACATGCAGGACTTTATCGAGCGCCACACAACAGTATCAACAGAAAGAACTGTAGTAAGACTTTTGGGTGTTGACGGTGTTGACGAATTAGATACACCGCTTCCAAACGTAGTAGTTGACCAGATCAAGGAAGCAGGTGCACTGCCGACAGGCGCTGCATACCTTATGGGTAATGCAATTGTACAGACAGGCAAGAATCCTCAGGAAATCGCTGAGGAGATGGCAGCAGGAAAGCTGGATATCACCAAACTTCCTACATGCTCACAGGAAGAAGCGGCAGAAGCATTAAAGCCTGCAATCAAGGCCACATTCGAAAAGATCGACGCTCAGATAGCAAAGAGAAAAGAATATCTGGAAACACTGGGAGAAGGTCCGGAGCCTTACGTTTATGTAATCGTTGCTACCGGTAACATCTATGAGGACGTTATTCAGGCACAGGCTGCTGCAAGACAGGGTGCTGACGTTATCGCAGTTATCAGAACTACAGCTCAGTCACTTCTGGACTACGTTCCTTACGGTCCTACAACTGAAGGTTTCGGCGGTACATATGCAACTCAGGAAAACTTCAGAATCATGAGAAAAGCTCTTGACGAAGTTGGTGAAGAAGTTGGCAGATATATCAGATTATGTAACTATTCATCCGGAATGTGCATGCCTGAAATCGCTGCAATGGGTGCTCTCGAAAGACTTGACGTTATGCTTAACGACGCTATCTACGGCATCCTCTTCAGAGATATCAACATGCAGAGAACGCTGGTTGACCAGTTCATGTCCAGAGTTATCATCGGCTACTGCGGTATCATCTTCAACTCCGGTGAAGACAACTACCTCACAACAGACGATGCCATCGAAGCAGCTCATACAGTAACAGCTTCCCAGTTCATCAATGAACAGTTCGCTGTACTCGCTAACATCCCTGAAAATCAGATGGGTCTCGGCCACGCATTCGAAATGGATCCTTCAACAGAAGACGGATTCCTTCTTGAATTATCCCAGGCACAGATGGCAAGAGAAATCTTCCCTAATGCAAGATTAAAATACATGCCTCCTACAAAGTTCATGACAGGAAATATCTTCAGAGGACACATTCAGGACGCTCTGTTCAATCTGGTAACAGTATGGACTCATCAGTCAATTCTTCTTACTGGTATGCTTACAGAAGCTATACACACTCCTCTTATGCAGGACAGATACCTTTCAATCGAAAACGCTCGTTATATCTTCAATAACTGCAGACATATCGGCGACGAAGTAGAGTTCAAGGAAGGCGGAATCATCCAGAGCCGTGCTCAGGAAGTATTAGGCAAGGCTGATGCTCTTCTTGCAGAAGTAGAAAAAGACGGTCTGTTCTCAACAATTGAACAGGGTAAGTTCGGCGGAGTAAAGCGTCCGTTCGACGGTGGACACGGTCTTGAAGGCGTTTGCACAAAGGGTGAAAACTACTTCAACCCATTCATCAAACTGTTCATGGATCACGAATAAGGAGGTGCGCTAATATGGCAGATACTAAGACTACAACAGCAACCACTCAGGTTGATTTAACATGCGTAAAGCCTTACGGCGACGCTTTAAATGACGGTAAAGTTCAGCTTGCTTTCACACTTCCTGTACCTTATGGTGAGGAAGCTGAAGAATGTGCAAAGCAGTATGCAAAGAAGCTCGGTCTTGATGAACCGAACGTATGCTACTACTGCGAACTTACTACAGGATATACATTCTTTAACGTTTACGGCTCAGCACAGCCTACTATCGACTACACAGCAATCAAGGTTCCTAAGGTAGAAGGAACAGTTATGGACCGTGTAGAATGCGGTGAATGGATTGGCGAGCACATCGGCAGAGATATCGTAGTTGTCGGAGCTTCCATCGAGTCCGATGCTCACACAGTAGGTATCGACGCTATTATCCAGATGAAGGGATTCCATGGACACTTCGGCCTTGAAAGATTCAAGAACGTTGTAGCTTACAACATGGGTTCACAGGTTCCTTGCGAACAGCTTATCGCAAAGGCAAAGGAAGTAAACGCAGATGCAATTCTGGTTTCACAGACAGTAACTCAGAAGGATATTCACATTCAGCAGCTCACCAAGATGGAAGAACTGGTTGAAGCAGAAGGACTCCGCGATAAGATCATTCTTACCTGCGGCGGACCTCGTATTTCACATGAATTAGCTCAGGAACTCGGTTATGATGCAGGCTTCGGTCCTGGCAAATATGCAGAGCACGTAATGAGCTATATCATGCAGGAAGTTGAAAAGAGAGGATGGCAGGACAAAGCCAACATTGCAGACCGTTAATCCATAAAATATGTCAAAAAAGCACTCAGTCATCTTGACACAAATCCAAAAAAGGATTAGATTAATAATGATTGATGTATTAAAGTAATAGAAAGGTGAAGAGACATGATTAACAAAATTATGACTGCTGATGAAGCAGTAGCTGGCGTTAAAGACGGTATGACCATCATGGTCGGCGGATTCCTTGCAACAGGTTCCCCGGAAGTCTTAATGGACGCTTTAGTAAGAAAGGGTGTTAAGCATCTTACAGTAATCGCTAACGACGGCGGTCTCGATGTTGGACAGCCTGCAGGCGAATTTGCCGGCAAGACTTCAAGAGGTGTTGGTAAGCTTCTTGATAACCACATGGTAGACCACATCATCGCATCACACATCGGTGTAAACCCTAAGATCAATGAACAGATTGCAGAAGGTACACTCAGATATACTCTCGTTCCGCAGGGAACTCTTGCAGAAAAGATCAGAGCTGCAGCTTACGGTCTTGGCGGCGTATTAACTCCTACCGGTGTTGGTACTCCAATGGAAACAGAGGTTGATGAATTAGGCAGAACAAAGAAGGTAGTTGAAATTGAAGGCAAGAAGTATCTTTTTGAACTTCCTTTACATGCTGACTATGCATTCATCAGACCATCATTAGCTGATAAGTTCGGTAACTATATGTGCGCTAAGGCTACCAAGAACTTCAACTATGTAATGGCAGGAGCTGCAAAGCACACTATCATCGCTCCTGAAAAGATCGTTGAAATCGGCGAAGTAAACCCTGACATCTTCCAGGTTGCAGGCGTTTTAGTAGACGGTATTGTGGAAGGAGAAAAGAGATGGCAGATTTAAAGACAAGAATCGCAAAGAGATGCGCTAAAGAATTCCAGGACGGTGATTTCGTAAACCTCGGAATTGGCCTTCCTACACAGGTTGCAGACTACATTCCTGATGATATCATGGTTACATTCCATTCAGAAAACGGTTTCGCAGGAATCGATGCAGTAGCTACAGAGAACCCTGACGTTGATATCATCAACTCCGGTGGTACATATGTAACTGTAGTGCCTAGAGTAAAATACTTCGATACAGCTGAATCTTTCGGACTGGTTCGTGGAGGACATGTAAAGGCTACAGTTTTAGGAGCTATGGAAGTTGCCGAAAACGGAGACCTGGCTAACTGGATTGTACCTGGCAAGAAGGTTGCAGGTATGGGCGGAGCTATGGACCTTTGTGCAGGATGCCCTGAGGTTATCATCGTAATGCTTCACACTCAGAAGGGAACTCCAAAGATCAAGAAGAGATGTTCACTTCCTCTTACAGCAGAGAAGTGCGTTTCCAAGATTATCACTGAAATGGGTGTTATGGAAGTAAGAGAGGACGGAATCTGGGTAACAGAATTACATCCTGATTACACTAAGGAAGACATCCAGGCTGCAACAGAGTGCGAACTTCACTTCGACCCTAACATGAAGGCAATGGAAGAGGAGTAAAGTGAGTTTCGAAAGCTTTGCTTTCGCTAAACGAACTTTCGCAAAGCTTCCCCGTGAGGCATAGCCGAACGGCTAGGAAGCGATTGCGCAATCAAAAGAAATATTAACAGGGTGTACGCTGAGAAACCAGCGTGCATCCTGTTTTATTATGCATGAAAAAGGGGTAAATGCATATATTTTTGAATATTCGAAGTTAATTAGGGTTTTGCAGCTTTTCTTCAGGTCACTCGCTGGGGGTTCGACTACAAACCACTTTAAAGTGTACCCGGTAATGGGCACTTTATGCAAAAATGTCACGCCAAACCTGCAAACGTTGGAAATATAGTGCAAAAAAGACACAACGAATAAAAGTTTGTGCAATAGTGTGGGATTATATGGAATTATATGCGTTTATATTACATAAATGTATGATATCATGACGATTTGAAGCCAAAATTGCCGAGCAACCTGTACCTAAAATCTTCAAAAAGTCTTTTTTGCGATATTTTATGCGGGTTTCAGCGGTTCAGGAGACAAAAATGAATAAAATGCAGTGTAGACATGCCTCAATTTAAGTG